>JBGCFB010000247.1:0-4100 GCA_045106685.1 Bacteroidia bacterium
AATCCAAGAAAAGGTTCACAATGGGATCGCGACGAATATTTTGATGAACTTTTATACAAAAGAAGGGTTGTCGTCGAACATGCTTTTGCTTGGCTCGATGCATATAAAGCCCTGCTGAGCAGATATGAAACAACAGCCAGAAATTGGTTTGCTATGAATCTCATCGGATTTACAACTTGTTTCATCCGAAAAACACAAAAACTACTTTAGACAACTCCGGCATGCATGAACTTTTGAGTCAAAAGATTGAAGTGCAAAAATTAATAAGAGTACAAGAACATATTTGAGGCGCAAGTAGACAGGCAACAGGTTAAATAGCATCTGTTTTATTGTAGTAAATTATACATTATATAGTTAGTCCAAAAAAACACATTAATACCAAGAAATACTAACAAGGTGGGCTTCTATTCATGCGGGTTTTTTTTACTGAAAAATATAAAAACCTGTAACCAAATAGCCATCATGCATTACGAAGTATAAAAAGAACAACCATGGTTCGATTTATCCTTCTAGCTTTTATTGCTATTCCGCTCTTACTTTGGAAAGCTACGCTTGCCCCAAAGGCAAACATGTCGCAAGAAGAGACTTCTTTGGCAGTTGCTGAATTAGTAAACGAGCCACTGAAGCTGGACTATGACAGCTTGGTAGGTGTTGGGAAAAATAAGCAGGCTGAATTTGCCCTGGCTTACAAAAGAGCAGCAAGCAAAAAAGGAAAGCATGCGGTTATCGAAGAATCTCGCCAATGGCTTTTTTCTCACCTGACGAAAAACGTCTGGCCGAGTTGGTATGGCACCGCATGGGACTTTAATGGTATTTCGAATGTACCTCAGGAGGGACAGATAGCCTGCGGCTATTTCGTGTCAACAACCTTAAAGCATGTTGGATTCAATCTCAATCGATATCGTCTTGCCCAGCAGGGCGCCACAGCGATTTGTAAAGCATTGACACCTGAACTTCTACGATTTTCAGACTTGGATTCGCTTGATTCTTTTCTTGAAAAAAAGGCTGGGAATCACTTGTATGTAATCGGTTTGGATTACCATGTCGGATTTCTTGCGGAGGATAGCTCCGGCCATGTGTTTACCCATGCGTCCTACTTCGATCCAGTAGAAGTCACGAGCCAACGATTTGACGAGTCCGCAGTGCTGGAAAGCAGTGAAGTCTATGTGGTTGCGCCGTTTTTGGATTCTGATGCGCTTATAAAGGACTGGTTGCTAGGAGTGCAAGTGTATCCTAAAGCGCGATAAGTCCAGTGAATACGTGTTGGGCAGGGCCAATAAGGTAAACCTCTTCATTCTCCAGACCGCGATTTTTGATGCTTACCGTAAGCTCGCCTCCTGGCGTGTGAATCCGAACGTCGCCTTGAGATGCTTCACTTCTAATCAAGTGAACATATGCACAGGCAGTTACTCCGGTGCCACAGCTTAATGTTTCGTTTTCAACGCCTCGCTCATAAGTGCGGACATGAATATTATCAGATCCTGCTTCATGCATGAAGTTTACATTGGTGCCGTCGGGTTTATAGGATTCGCTGTAACGAATTTTGGATCCTTGTTCAATAATTGCGAGTGACGAAAGTTCCTGCTCATCCACAACGGCCACATGATGAGGAGAGCCTGTATCAATAAAATGAGTGGAAGTATTATACTGGCGATAGCCATGTGGGCTATGCATTTTGAGTTTGATATGATCATTCTCCAAAACCCAAGCCTGATGGGTTCCATCAGAAGTTTCAAATGTTGCAGAATCTGATATGATACCTAGGCTTTTTGCGAAGGCTACAATACACCTACTTCCATTTCCGCAAAGGCTGCTTTCGTTTCCGTCTGCATTGTAATACAGCATCTTGAAGTCTGCCGCCTCGCTCGTCTTGAGCCGCATAAGGCCGTCAGCACCTATACCAAAATGGCGATGACAAATCCTTGCGATAGCTTGTTGATCAAGCTTTGCGTCAAGATTGGTTTCACGTTCATCTAGCAGGACGAAGTCGTTACCTGTGCCGTGATATTTTACAAAAGGGACTTTGGTCATATTGACTTGCATGGAGTTGGAGTTGCCTCCCACTACGAGGTGTAGCGGCGAGGCCCTGCTCCGAGTCTAATAAAAGCAATGAAATCTTTGAATTTGTAGGAGCGTTTTGCAAAACGTCTCTACACTCTTTTTACAATGGATTAAACACCTTCCAGCATAAAGCCATACTTAGTGTAATCAATCAGTTTTTTATTTTTATGATTGTCCAGCCATGCGGGTTCCTCATGGCTTAGGTTGACAATCTCTGTTGTTCGTGTTTCTTTAAAGCGCTTGGCGATGGTAGCCATTGCTCCAAGCTCTTTTTCGGTGAAAAGCGCTTCATTAAATTCTTTCGCCGGAATAAAGCGTTCTCCGACACCTTTATCACTCACTTTATGTTCAATGTTGAGATAATTCTGGTCCTCCAGAAGTCCAAATAGCTCACTGAAATGAGATGGTACAGGACCGAGTGTAATTGCTCGATAGTTGCATCCTGAAATGGCAAATCCGGTCTCGCGGAAATGGAGGAAATCCGCGTAGAAAAGCAACTTGTTGAGCTTGGTTTTGAGTGGCTGAACATGCTTCGCAAAGTATAGCACAAAGTGAGCTACCTTCTCAAGGTGTGGCTTTACAAAGCCTGTGAACGCATTCGCTTCGGTATCGTGGTTCCAAATATAATCGACGATGGGCTCGAGCACATCAGGCTTGAGGAGCGCATCGACACGAGTCATGATTTTGGCGTATGCTTTTTCAGAGAAAATTTCCTTCTTCTCCTCTACAAACTGTCTGAATTGCTCTGGTGATTTTGCAGTTCGGATGAGTTTGGCATTAGCGAGGCTGGGAATCTTTCCGTTTTCGTAATTGTGGTAGCTATTGGCTCCGAGGTCTAGGATCTCGGACATTTTCGCTGCGGATACGCCGTATTGCTCCCGTATTTCCCGAATTTCATTAGGGAATGGGATGTGATGTTTTGCACGGTAAAGATTATGAACCTGGGTGAGAATAAGTTCGTCTTGCTCAGTCGTGGAAAATGTCTCTCCGGTATCCTCACACACATAATGCCATGCACAGGCCAAAAAGGCCTCTTTGCGGAAGGTGGAGCTTTCCCACTTTCGCGCTAGTTGTGCATTTCCATTTGTAAACGGGCTTTTCATGGTGCAAATATCTTCAAGATTTGGATGCTAAAAAAGAGGGCGCCGATGGGCGAGGGCCTTTGTCATGGGATGGCCGCAAAAAGAACGTAGGGTTTAATAAGCCCTGCGCCCCTTTTTTAATGGATGGATGTTAGGATAAATGGGTGGTTGAGTGTGAACAAAAGGGTTAATAGGGAGCGGCATGGGTGGCCGAGAGGGTTACACGAAAGAACGGTTTATGTGATCATGGTTTTTCAATGTTTTCAAAAGGAAATATCATCTCTCGTTCGGCAGGATGAAAGGACAAGCATACAACTGGCATATTTTCAAAGCGGATAGACAGCTTTATATACAATGTGTATGACTCACCAAATACATCAACCTTTCTCCCAAACTCCCAAAACTCAAATCCTTGCCGAATCTCATCTGGGCGCGGACCACGATAGTAATGCTGTGGTTTAAGCCCCATGATGATCGCATCGCGTCTTTGTGCAGTAAGCTCCATGTCCAATAAAGCTTGCAGATTTTTCTCCCTGTCAAGGATAATAAGTCCGTTTTGCTTTTTGAGCTGCTTGAATGTGTACAAAAATGCGTCTACCTCGGTTCTGGATGTCATGATGCGCGCAGTTTGGGCGTGCCGAAAATTAATGACTTTATTCAGAGGAACAATAGATGTATACAACCTTATGACACAAAGGTACTATTATATTTTGCAATAACAACTAATAAGTGATGTTTTTTGATTTATTATCCAATTTATTAAATTATGAAGTGATGAATTTGATTCTTGGTATTGTTTAATATTGCTATTAAAGCAGCTATAGTCAGGAGTAATTTGGCGCATGAATAAAAATTCTTTTAAAAAAGTTTAGAAAAGCTTTGCGTACTAAAAACCTAGTAGTACATTTGTGGCCCGCTACGAACAAACCTGGAGAGGTGGGTGAGTGGCTGAAACCA
>JBGCFB010000248.1:0-26418 GCA_045106685.1 Bacteroidia bacterium
GTTCGCGCATTCAAATCAGTAGGCGGCGATCCATTGTTTATCAAAAGCGCCAAAGGCGCATATATGTTTGATGCCGACGGAAACGACTACGTCGACCTGATCAATTCCTGGGGCCCAATGATTCTGGGGCATGCTTTTGAAGGCTCCGAAAAAGCTGTCCGTGAAGCACTTGGTGCTTCCTTCAGTTTTGGCGCGCCTAGTGGAGCCGAGATCGATATGGCGAGAATTGTTACCGAGGCCTTGCCGTCAGTAGACCTGGTTCGCATGGTGAATTCTGGTACTGAAGCGACCATGAGTGCCGTGCGTCTTGCCCGCGGCTTTACGGGTCGCGATAAGATGATCAAGTTCGCCGGAAACTACCACGGTCATGGCGATAGCTTTTTGATCGCGGCGGGTAGTGGAGCGCTGACTTTCGGCTCACCCGATAGTCCGGGCGTCACCAAAGGTACCGCAGAGGATACCTTGATCGCACGCTATAATGATCTTCAAAATGTGAAAGAGTTGGTAGCATCCTGGCCGGATCAGGTCGCCGCCATTATTCTTGAGCCTGTTACAGGAAATATGGGCGTTATCGTGCCTGACCCAGACTTCCTTCAGGGCCTTCGCACCCTTTGTGACGAGGAGGGGATCGTCCTTATTTTTGACGAAGTGATGACGGGATTCCGCTTGTCGTATCACAGTGCTCAGTCCGTGTTGGGGGTTGCACCTGATCTTACGTGTTTGGGCAAAATTATCGGTGGCGGAATGCCAGTTGGAGCCTACGGCGGTAAGCAGGAAATTATGGAGTATGTTTCTCCACAAGGACCTGTCTATCAGGCGGGTACGCTTTCTGGAAACCCCATCGCGATGGCCGCAGGATACGCACAGATCAGCTACTTGCGCGACCACCCGGAAGTGTATTCCCAGATCGACGCTACGACGGCTACGCTTGCTCAGGGGCTGGGTGATATTTTTGTTGAAAAAGGAATCGCACACACCATCGGTATACAAGGTTCGATGTTTACGCTTTTCTTTAATGAAAACCCTGTCAGGGATTATGATGGTGCTAAAGCGAGCGACACCGCCGCCTTTGGGCGGTTCTTCCGCCACATGCTGGAGTCAGGCGTCTACATGCCACCGAGCCAATTCGAAGCGATGTTCATCTCCACTGCCATCGGCCAAGCTGAAATCGACCGAATGCTGAGCGCCGCGCGTGCTTTTTAATGCCGTTGGTACTCATTCGTAATTTGCCAATCTGCAATCGTCATTCTGCAATTGATTTGTACATAAAGGCGATTGACAATTGCAGATTAGCGATTTCAGATTGGAGAAGTGTTTATCGAGGTTGTCTAACGAAACCCAAAGAGGTTGTCATATCGAGCCGCGAAGCTGGCGAGATATCTTGACTTTCAGTAAAAAGGTCGGCAAAGTCAAGATTTCTCCTCAGCTACGCGAGTCGGAATGACAATTTTAATATTAAAACGAACCTAAATCTATTCGTTAGACAACTTCATCTATAAAAAAGAATAATAATGCGATACCTAATCCTCTTAATCTTCCTCATCGGAAGCCTCTTCGCCCAGGACCGCCTCACAGGCGAAATGTTCGCCACCCGTTCAGCCGTCATCGCACAGCACGGAATGGCCGCAACTTCACAGCCACTCGCCACACAAGTCGCCCTTGATATCCTCAAGCAAGGCGGCTCAGCAGTCGATGCTGCCATCGCCGCCAATGCGACGCTGGGCTTGATGGAACCTACAGGAAATGGCATTGGAGGCGATATTTTTGCGATTGTATGGAGTGCCAAAGAGCAGAAGCTCTACGGACTGAATGGAAGTGGTCGTTCGCCAGAGAGCCTTTCTTTGGATACCTTGAGAGCAGTGCTTACCCGCGAGGGGCGCACCAAAATTCCTGCACTGGGACCGCTTCCAGTAAGCGTTCCAGGCGCTGTAGATGGCTGGTTTACCTTGCATGAAAAGTTTGGTAAAATACCGATGGTAGACATCTTGAGACCAGCGATTAATTATGCCGAAAAAGGCTTTCCTATGAGCGAGCTTATCGCCTATTACCTGGAACGTTCAGGAAGTTATTTGCAAAAATATCCAGGCTTCCGATCAACCTGGATGCCAAGCGGCAAGACGCCACGCGAAGGTGAAATGTATATGAACAGGAACCTGGGAAGAACCTTACGCATGATTGCAAAAGGCGGTCGCGACGAGTTTTATGAAGGAGAAATAGCAAGCGGAATCGTCGGTGCAGTACGTAATGCCGGCGGCTATCTTACGCTTGAAGATTTGGCAAAGCATCGCTCAGAATGGGTAGAACCTGTGTCTGTAAATTATCGTGGATACGATGTCTGGGAACTGCCGCCAAATGGCCAGGGAATCGCTGCCCTTCAGATGCTGAATATTCTTGAAGATTATGACCTAAAGTCAATGGGTTTTGGTTCGGCTGAATATCTTCATGTCCTTACTGAAGCGAAGAAACTTGCGTTTGAGGATCGTGCTCGTTTTTATGCTGATCCGGCTTTTTCTCCTGCACCTGTCGATAAATTGCTCTCCAAGAATTATGCAGCAGAGAGACGTAAGCTTATCGGTGAACGCGCTGCGCGCTCTTATTCTCCTGGCAAGTTGGAAGATGGCGACACCATCTACCTCACTGTCGCCGATAAGGACGGAAATATGGTTTCCCTCATTCAGAGTAACTACCGCGGAATGGGCTCGGGAATTATCCCTTCAGATATGGGCTTTATGCTTCAGGATCGCGGCGAACTCTTCAGTCTTAAGGACGGTCACCCCAATGTATATGCGCCGGGCAAGCGCCCTTTTCATACTATCATTCCTGCTTTTGTTACCAAAGAGGGCAAACCCTTTATGAGCTTTGGTGTGATGGGCGGAGCCATGCAACCGCAAGGGCATGTGCAGATTATCGTCAACATGATTGACTTTGGAATGAACGTGCAGGAAGCCGGCGATGCGCCGCGCATGCGCCACGAAGGCTCTTCTCAGCCCACCGATGAACAAATGACCGACGGAGGTATCCTCAATCTCGAAAGTGGCTTTAGCCCGGCAGTGCTCCGCGCCCTTCGTCGGCGCGGTCATCGCCTCGGCACCAGTGTCGGCGGCTACGGCGGATATCAGGCGATCATGTATGATGCTATTCAAGGCGTGTATCATGGCGCATCCGAATCGCGCAAAGACGGCCAGGCGGCAGGTTATTAGCGCTGTAGGCGCTAAATCAACATGAATCATTCGTCATTTATCATTCAAAAAAGACGAATGATTGCATGACTAATGAGAACAACAAAAATCACACGAGAGTAGCGAGGATCAAGCAGCGAGTTTTGCCCCATTTTCGATGCTTGATTCTCGATGTTCGATCCTCGCTTTTGCTACCAATCAATCCCTCATCGCATACGGCGCCATCGCCGGATGAGCCACCTTTTTCCAATATTTTGATCACAAAAAGAAAGAGCAGGAAAACCACTAGGGGCTTCCTGCTCTGCTTTTTTAAGTCGTTTAGGCTTTTTAGAAAATGGGTTTCTGAGCATGCCTAATAAACGTTGGTAATGATTAATTAGTCATGAATCATTTATCATAAGTTTAATGACCAATGACCAATGACTCATGAAAAAATGATCGAATGAATTACTCCGCCATTGCATATTCCTCAATCGGAGGACACACACAGACGATATTGCGATCACCGTAGGTATTGTCCACACGATCCACAGAAGGCCAGAACTTCGCGACATGCAAACGCGCATCAGGGAAGGCGGCTTCTTCGCGGCTATACGGATGCGTCCATGATGACGCCGTTACCTCAGCGAGTGTGTGTGGCGAATTAGAAAGCACATTGTTTTCAGGATCGGCCGAGCCGTTTTCTACCAACGCTATTTCCTTACGAATCGAAATCATAGCATCACAAAAACGATCCAGTTCTGAAAGTGGCTCACTCTCGGTAGGCTCGATCATAATCGTGTTGGCTACCGGCCATGAAACGGTCGGAGCGTGGAATCCATAATCGATGAGGCGCTTGGTGATATCGTCTACGCTCACGCCGATTTGCTTAAACTCACGCAAATCCAGAATAAACTCGTGCGCTACCCGGCTTTTTTCATTGGAGAAAAGCACCTTATAATGATCCTTCAGACGCTCCTTCATATAGTTAGCATTGAGGATCGCATAACGTGTAGCCTCAGTCATACCATCTGCTCCGAGCATTTTGCAATACGCATATGAGATAAGCAGAATAGAAGGACTACCAAATGGAGCAGCAGAAACAGAACTAATCGCCTGCTCGCCACGAATGTTCATCACGGGGTGACCAGGAAGGAATGGAGCAAGATGCTCTACCACGCCGATAGGTCCCATGCCAGGGCCACCACCACCGTGAGGAATAGCAAATGTTTTGTGGAGATTGAGGTGACATACATCAGCTCCAATAAAGCCCGGGCTGGTAAGTCCAACCTGAGCATTCATATTGGCACCGTCCATATATACCTGTCCGCCATGATCGTGGATCGTCTGGCAGATCTCCCGGATGCCTGCTTCAAACACACCAAATGTAGAAGGATAGGTAACCATCAAACAGGAAAGATTTTCAGCGTGCTTTTCAGCTTTCGCTTTCAGGTCATCCATATTGATATTGCCCAGTTCGTCAGTCTTTACGACTACGACCTTCATGCCTGCCATGACAGCACTTGCCGGATTGGTTCCGTGCGCTGAGTCAGGGATCAATGCAATGTTGCGATGATCGTCGCCACGGCTTTGGTGATATGCGCGAATTACCATAAGGCCGGTGTATTCGCCCTGAGCGCCAGAATTTGGCTGGAAAGACATATCATGGAAGCCCGTTACCTCGCACAGAATCTGACGAAGCTCGTCGATCATGAGCTTGTAGCCACCAGTCTGAGAAGAAGGAGCAAAAGGGTGAATTTTACTAAACTCAGGCCAGCTCACAGGAATAAGTTCAGTGGCTGCATTGAGCTTCATGGTACATGAGCCTAGCGGTATCATCGCTGTGTTCAGTGCCAAATCTTTGTTCTCCAATGATTTGATATAACGCATCATCGCTGTCTCTGAACGATGAGAAGAGAATACCGGGTGTGTCAAATATTCGCTCTTACGCTGAAGCGCATCCTGAATATTTTCGCCCGAATCATCTACAAACTCACTAAAGTCAACCGCCATCATAATCTTGCCTACAGCACCTGCACACAGTGATAGAATATCCATGGCATCATGCGCCTCAGTGGCTTCATGAATTGCAATACTGACTTCAGTATCATTGATATAACAGAGATTGATCTTAGCCTGATCTGCTAATTCCTTTAATCTTTCTACTTGCTCTTTTGAATCAAAAACAAGGTGAAGGGTATCGAAAAAATGCTCGTTCTTTTGGGTAATACCCAGTGTGCGAAGACCATTATTGACGCCAGAAGCAAAACGATGGATACGGCCTGCAATGGCCTTTATGCCGTCTGCGCCGTGATATACGGCATACATACTGGCCATAATGGCGAGCAGTGCCTGCGCTGTACAAATATTGGAAGTCGCCTTATCGCGACGGATGTGCTGTTCGCGGGTTTGCAGTGCCATGCGGAGCGCAGGATTGCCCTGGCGATCTTGTGAAACACCGATAATACGGCCCGGCAATAAGCGAAGAAAATCTTCTGTAGTCGAGAGATATGCGGCATGAGGACCACCATAACCCAATGGCACGCCAAAGCGCTGGCTATTTCCCAACACAACATCGGCACCTAATGCTCCAGGAGCTTCAAGTAAAGCAAGACTCATAATGTCTGCCGCCACGATCATGTATCCGTTCTTGGCATGTAGCTGGTCAGCGAGGGCTCTAAAATCTCGCACTTGACCGTTTGCATCAGGGTATTGTACCAAAGCCGCAAATACGTCTTCGTTCACTTCCATCGCCTCATCATCAACTACGGATACCTGAATGCCTACAGCTTCAGCGCGTGTCTGAACGACTGCGATGGTCTGAGGAAGGCAACGTGAAGAAACGAGAATGGTATTGGCCGCAGACTTACGGTTCTTTTTGTGGAACATTCCGTAGGTCATGCTGGTAGCTTCCGCTGCCGCTGTTCCTTCGTCCAGCAATGATGCGTTGGCCACAGGCAAGCCCGTGAAGTCACTGACCATCGTCTGGAAATTGAGAAGTGCTTCAAGACGCCCTTGGGCGATCTCCGCCTGATACGGCGTGTACTGTGTGTACCAGCCCGGGTTCTCAAATACGTTGCGGAGGATAACCGACGGTGTCACGGTGTCGTGATAACCGAGGCCGATATATGAGCGATACACAATGTTTTCACTCGCTGTTTCCTTCAGTTCGCGCAGGTACGCGGCTTCACTCATAGGAGCTCCGGTCTGGAGGGAATCTTGTAAACGAATACTATCGGGAATAGCTTCATACATAAGATCCGAAAGGCTATTAACGCCGACCGTATCGAGCATATGTGCCAAGTCCTGCTCTTGTGGCCCAAGATGACGGTGGACAAATTGATCAGGATGAACAAGGGATGAGCTTCGCGTGCCTGTTTGCATGTAGTTGTGACCTTAGATTAAAAAGATTCGCAAAATTAAGACTATTTTTCGGAGTGGGAAACTGATCTATGTCAGTAGTGTTTAGAATGGAAGAGAGTTAATTTGATATAAGGCGCTTAGGGACCAACTTGTAACAAAATGAATATCAATGACATAAAATGGCCAGCTGATAAAAAAGATGCAGTAAAGCACTTAGTATCATTTCAGTTAAAAGTGTTGGAGAGATTAGAAATTGATTTTGGTGAGTATAAACATGACCCAATCTTTTTGGTAAAGAGTTATATTGAAAATGAAATAATAGCGAATGATTATGGTAGCCAGGTTGATATTTGGTGGGGCTTTTTGGAGAAAAATGACAAGCTACGCGATTTCCAAAGCAGGGATGCATTAATGGCACGAATTGCTATTTCTTTACTATCAGTGAAAGAAGAAATTGTAGCCGATATTGGAGATCATCTATCCTGGTTTTTGGAGTTGATATTTATGCTAGATAAAGATGGTGGAGCTGTGGGGATGATGAAAGCCTATTTTAAGTTTGACCAGAAAATCGAATAAATAACGCATATCTCACAATCCAGGCGCCTAGTACTAGTCAAAGCATTTTTATATTAGCATTAGAACTCAAAACTCTCAACCCCAAACTCAAAACTGCCTAACCACATAAGCTCTATGGTTCCCGTCATTCTCCTCGCATTTGCAGACTATCGTACCGACACAGACAAGCACCTTCGCCAACTAGGCAAAGAGCAGGATGGTATCATCAAAGCATTGGGACCTGCCGAGAAGGCAGGCATGTGCAAAGTCGTCCATATCGCCGATGTGACTGCCGAGAAGCTTATCGAAGCTTTTAATGATCACGCTATTGCTGTGCTCCACTTTGCTGGCCACGCCAACGGCTTCAAGCTCATGCTTGAGGAAAGTATTTATGGAGAAGGGATGGCGAGCTTTTTGGCAAAACAAGAGCATCTTCAGTTTGTCTTCTTAAACGCCTGTGCCACCGAAGGCCATGCCAGCGCTTTGCGCCAGGCAGGCATCCTCAGAGTGATCACGACTTCTCGCGCGATCAATGACCAAACTGCATGCGAGTTTGCTATTGATTTTTACACCCACATCGGAGCCGGAAAAGGAATCGATCACGCTTTTGCCCAATACAATCATCGCCACAATATGAAGAATACCGACCTGCGCGGTTTGTATTGGAAAGGCATGAATGAAGCCTTTATTGAAGGTTTTCCCTGGAAACTTCACCCAGAAAAGGTCGAAGGCGAATCCTGGAGTCTTTCCCTTGCGGCAGATGATCCGCTGTACGGACTTCCGGCGATTCCCCCACGTTTCGATTTGCCAGAAGAACCCTATCGATATCTGCACTGGTTCGAGCGTAAGCATGCTGAAGTCTTTTTTGGACGAGCGCATCAGATTCGTCAATTGTATGAGCAAATCGATACAAGTCCGGTAACCTTGCTATATGGGAAGTCAGGGGTAGGGAAAAGTTCACTTTTGCATGCGGGATTATTTCCTCGTTTGGAAGAGAGCCATGATATCGTTTATCTGCGACGTGATCCGACAGTCGGGCTGTCAGCAATGTTGAAACAGCTATTTGACAAAAAAGAAGACATCAAAAAAGCCTGGCAGGATCGGGAAGCAGAAAGTGGGAAATCCTTTTTGCTCATTATGGATCAGGTAGAAGAAGCATACACACGCCCGCTTGAGGGCACCGGTCCCAAAGTCGAACTTGAGCTTTTTGTAAGTCTATTAAAAACAATAGTAGGAAACCCTCAGGATCGCCCCAATGGTGGAATATTGCTCGCCTTCCGAAAGGAGTATTTCCCTGAAATCAATGCAATAATGAAAGAGTCCGAAATCCCTCGGCAAGGACTTTTTCTACAACCCATGGGAAAGCAGGACGTCATCGCCGCCGTAAAAGGCCTGACACATACTGAAAGATTAACCAACCATTACAAGCTTACCGTTGAAGAGGAATTGCCCACACGCATTGCTGATGATTTGCTGGAAGATGGCGAAAGTGCAGTGGCTCCGGTCCTGCAAATTTTGCTCACCCGCATGTGGGAATCCGCCACCAAGGCCGATCCACACGGGCCAGTGTTTGATAGCAAGGGATATTCGTCATTGAAAAAGGAAGGCCTTCTATTGGGAGACTTTCTGGACAGACAATTGGAGGCTTTGGAAGAGAAAAGCCCCCAATGGGTGCAGAGCGGATTAGTGCTGGATGTGCTATTTCGTTTCACGACGCCTGTAGGTACATCCGCTCGTATGGATTGGGATACCTGGAAGGAGCTGTATGATTTACTTGAAGAAGATTTGCTGATGCTTAGACAGCAGCTAGTAGATGGCTATTTGTTGATCCGAGTAGGGGAGGATAGCTTTCAGCTTGCGCATGACACGCTTGCTCCACTTATCCGCATGCAATATGAGCTCTCGGATCGGCCAGGACAGCGCGCAGATCGGCTCCTGCGAGGCAAGATTCGCCTTGGCGAAGATGCCAGCGAGCTTTCTATGCATGAGCTTGAGATTATTCAGGCAGGAAAGTCTGGAAGACGCAAGCTCAGCGAACAGGAAGAAATCCTTGTCGATAGCGCGATTCTATATTGGGAAGAAGATAGTCGAATAGACGAGGCTGAAAAGGACGTCATGAAGGCGCTACAGCTCATGGAGCATGACCCTACGCATGCTTTTGAACTTGCACGATACGCCTGGGAGAGTACAGCGCTTCCGCAGGCCTTGCGCACCATGCATACGGCACACTATCAGGATGTTTTTACTTACAAAGAAAAATTCCTCGCCACACCTGTCTACAAAGAATTAGACCAGGCAAAGAGCTATGTTGATTATACTTGTTTCCATCCTGATGGTAATTCGATATGGGCTACGTGGAAAAACGGCGACCTTGTTCGATATGAATTAGATGGAACAGAGTTGTATCGCGAGAATCCAGGTTGTGGAAGGATGTATAAGATAGCGTTTAACAAAAAGGGAGATAAGTTCCTGGTATCCTGTTTCGATAATGCCGCCAGGTTGTTTGACATATCTACCCTAGCTCCCAAGCTTAAACTCACGATCAAAGGGCATCAGGCGCCTGTAAAGCAGGCGATCTTTTCGCATGATGAAGACCAGATCATAACTGCTAGTATTGACCAGCGTATTCGCGTTTGGAATCTTAAAGGTGAACTTCTCCAAACATTAGAAGATCATAAAGACCGTGTAAATGATATTGCACTTGGCCCTGATGGTATGCTTATTTCAGTTTCCAATGACCGGTATGGCTATCTCTGGAAAAAGAAAGAAGATGGTTTTGCGCGCGGACCTATTTGTTCCGGGTCTGATGCTAAAGAGTTTGAGCACGATGAGAATATCCTTTCCATCGATATGCATATCGAAAACGGCCTCCTTATGTATGGGCTTACTGCCTCCTGGGATCGCACAGCAACCTGCTGGCTTATGATGGGCACTCCCGACGCAACCAATGAGGTAGTGTGCTACAACATTAGAGACATTGCTGTTTTGGAAGGACACAATGATCGTGTGCATTATGCCTGTTTTTCACCTGACGGAAATCATATCCTTACATCCGCATGGGATTCGACTATTAAGCTTTGGGATATGCAAGGGAATTGTATCGCTACTCTGAGGGGACATACAGAAGGTATATTCTCTGCGAACTTCTCTCCTGATGGCCGCTTTATTGTAAGCGGTTCGAGTGACGGGCGTCTTTTACTCTGGGATCTTGAATGTAGAGAGATTCAGCGAACGAAAGATAAAAAGCCAGAGCTGGCTTATGATCCTCATATGACACGAGCGATCTCATCCCGTAGCCTGCTTGAAGTTTCTTTTCCAGATGGCAATGGCTTTATACAATACAATGGCCGCGAAGGAATAATCGTCGATAATGAAGGTAATGAGGTTTCAGTTCAGGCTCCCAGTGGAGGAGGGCTGGAATCCTATGCTGACGTCTCTCCAGATAGCCAGTTTGCAGTCTTTCCTAATGGGACACGCCAGTGCCGTGTATTTGACCGGCAAGGGAATGAGCAGGCAATATTCTCGGAGCCTGTGGAAGAGATGCTCGTAAATGCTCGGTTTTCACCTGATGGTTACCATTTGATCACAACTTCAGGAACCGGAAAGTCTTATTATTGGCCGTTTTTGGGTAAAAAAGACCTTTTTTAAAAATAGAGTAAAAAAAGTAAGAAAAATCGTTCGGGTGTGCTTGGTGGATCAAAAGCTTTGATGTACCTTTGCCGTCCGTTGTTAATCGACCTACTAATGAGTGATCTCGTAAAGCTTGTACAAGCTGAATTTTTAAAAGAAGAAGTACCCCAGTTTAAGGCCGGGGACACTGTGAATGTGCACGTTAAAATTGTTGAGGGTAACAAAGAGCGTATACAGCAATTTAAAGGCACTGTTCTTCAGAGGAGAGGTGAAGCTTCCACAGAAACTTTTACTGTTCGTAAAATTTCAAGTGGTGTTGGTGTTGAGCGAATTTTTCCAATTCACTCTCCATCAGTAGAAAAAATCGAGGTTCTTCGCCGTGGCCGCGTTCGTCGCGCACGTCTGTTTTATCTTCGTGATAAAATTGGTAAGAAAGCTCGTATTAAGGAGTTGGTTAAACACTAAATCAAAAAAAAGGAAATCTTTCCATTTTTTTGAAACGCATTCTTTGACTTAATAGTTATTGTTTCTAGTTTTGCGGAGCTTTTCTAAAAAGCCGGCATAGCTCAGTTGGCCAGAGCAGCTGATTTGTAATCAGCAGGTCGTCAGTTCGAATCTGACTGCCGGCTCCAATTTCGGAGTTCTGTATAGAAACAATAGGGGGGATACCGAAGCGGTCAAACGGGGCAGACTGTAAATCTGTTGGCTACGCCTTCGTAGGTTCGAATCCTGCTCCCCCCACCATTCTTAATGATGTGAAATTTTGAATGTGAAGTGTATAACAGGAGATATTCTTAATTATACATTCTGCACTATATATTCTACATTGTTATAACAAGTTCTTTTTAATATGCGGGAGTAGCTCAGTTGGTAGAGCATCAGCCTTCCAAGCTGAGGGTCGCGGGTTCGAGTCTCGTCTCCCGCTCATCGTACAAAACAGATTTCTGTTTGTGTACAACGGCTAGAAGCCGATGTAGCTCAGTTGGTAGAGCACCACCATGGTAAGGTGGGGGTCACCGGTTCGAGTCCGGTCATCGGCTCTCTGCTAGTCAGAACCATAAGGTTCTGATTTTTGCATTTTGTTTATAATTAACATTCCAAAAGAAAAGCGTAATGGCTAAGGAAAAATTCGAACGTACCAAACCACACGTTAACATTGGTACAATCGGTCATGTTGACCACGGCAAAACCACGCTAACCGCTGCCATTACTAAAGTATTGGCTGACGCTGGTTTATCTGAAGCTAAAAACTTCGACCAAATTGATAACGCTCCTGAAGAAAAAGAGCGTGGTATCACAATCAATACTTCACACGTTGAGTATGAAACAGCTAACCGTCACTACGGTCACGTTGACTGTCCAGGTCACGCTGACTATGTGAAAAACATGGTTACTGGTGCTGCTCAGATGGATGGAGCTATCCTAGTAGTTGCTGCTACTGATGGTCCTATGCCTCAAACACGTGAGCACATCCTACTTGCTCGCCAGGTTGGTGTACCTCAGTTGGTTGTATTCATGAATAAGGTTGACCTTGTTGATGATGAAGAACTACTTGAGCTTGTTGAAATGGAAGTACGTGAGCTCCTTAGCTCATATGACTTCGATGGCGACAATATTCCTGTTATTCAGGGTTCTGCACTTGGTGGTCTTGATGGACAGCCTCAGTGGACAGAGAAGATTATGGAGCTTATGGCTGCTGTTGATGATTACATCCCTCTTCCTGTACGTGACGTTGACAAGGACTTCTTGATGCCTGTTGAAGACGTATTCTCTATTACAGGTCGTGGTACTGTTGCTACTGGTGCTATCGAGCGCGGTGTTATCAACTCTGGTGACCCTGTAGAGATCGTAGGACTTCAAGCTGAAGGTGCGGTTATGACATCTACCATTACTGGTGTAGAGATGTTCCGTAAGATTCTTGACCGCGGTGAAGCTGGTGATAACGTTGGACTATTGCTCCGCGGTATTGAGAAAGCAGCCATCAAGCGTGGTATGATTATCTGTAAGCCAAAGTCAATTACTCCTCACACGAAATTCAAAGCTGAGGTATATGTACTTTCTAAAGAGGAAGGTGGCCGCCACACTCCATTCTTTAACAAGTACCGCCCACAGTTCTATCTTCGCACCATGGATGTAACAGGTTCTGTTACGCTTGAAGAAGGTGTTGACATGGTTATGCCTGGTGATAACGTAACAATCAACGTTGAGCTTATCAACGCTGTTGCTATGGAGCTTGGTCTTCGTTTCGCGATTCGCGAAGGTGGCCGTACCATCGGTGCTGGTCAGGTGACTGAGATCGTCGAGTAAAACATATTTTTTAGAAAATAGAGATAAGGAGCGGCTTTTTCGGAAGCCCTCCTTTCTCGCTACACGGGTGTAGCTCAGTTGGTAGAGCGGCGGTCTCCAAAACCGTAGGCCGAGGGTTCGAGTCCTTCCGCCCGTGCAACTAAACCTCCGTCATGGATAAAATCAAGGCAATATATAAGGACTACGCAGAAGAGCTGCTTTACAAAGTGCAGTGGCCTTCGCTTGATGATCTGCAGAGCAGTACAATTACTGTACTTATCGCTTCGCTTATCATTGCGCTAATTATCGGATTTATGGACTTTGGATTTAAGTTCATTACCGATCTCTTATATAGCATTTTTTAGAAATCAAAACAGCTGAACCAAGATGGCCACAGATGATAAAAAAGGGGCAGCCTGGTATGTAGTACGGGCCATAAGCGGACAGGAGAAGAAAGTCAAGCTATATCTCGAAAGTGAAATTGATCGCCTAGAGTTGCATGACCACATTCTCCAGATTCTGATCCCTACTGAGAAAGTGTTTGAGATGCGTAACGGTAAAAAGCGCGTCCGCGAAAAGAGCTTTCTTCCTGGTTATATTCTGCTGGAGGTTGTTCTATCACCAGAAATTATTTCTGCAGTAAAGGATGTTCCTGGAGTCATAGGATTCTTGGGAGCAAATAAAAATAGCCCACCTATTCCTCTGCGTCAAAATGAACTCAATCGTATTTTGGGTAAAGTTGATGAGAGTAGTGAGATGGGCGAGATTCCAGAAAATCCATTTATCAAAGGTGAGCCTGTCAAAGTAATGGCAGGACCATTTAGTGGTTTCGAAGGAGTTGTTGACGAAGTGTTTGAGGATAAAAAGAAACTGAGAGTAGTAGTCAAAATTTTTGGCAGAAGTACTCCAGTGGAACTCAACTACTTTCAGGTTGAAAAACAGTTTTAACTTCGATGCTTGCCTGTAATGAATGTGGGCTGATGGACCTTTTGTCTATTGCTTCCCTCCCCGTTACTGAACAGGAAAGTATCTCTTAATCGGTTTTCCGAATATCATGGCAAAGCAAATTGAAGGATATGTAAAACTCCAGGTTAGAGGAGGACAGGCAAGCCCTGCACCTCCGATTGGACCAGCACTTGGTGCTAAAGGTCTGAATATCATGGAGTTTACCAAGCGATTCAATGCACAGACCTCTGACAGAATGGGTCAAGTGCTTCCGGTTGTTATCACCGTGTATAATGATAAGTCATTCGACTTTATCATTAAAACACCACCAGCCGCAGTACTTCTCCTTGATGCAGCTAAGTTAAAGAGTGGTTCAGCTGAACCAAATCGTAACAAGGTTGGATCCGTCAGTTGGGATGATGTAAAAGTAATCGCAGAAACAAAAATGCCGGACCTTAACGCGTTCAAGATCGAGTCAGCCATGAAAATGGTAGCTGGAACTGCTCGCTCAATGGGACTTACGGTAAAAGGGACAGCTCCTTGGGAGGCTTAGTAAGCCTGCAAGAAGCACTAGTTTAACATGTGAAAGGCTTTAATCCGGCCGTTTGATCACAAAAAAATCTCCGAAATGGAAGATAACGCAGCAATGGAGCGCAATAATAAGCGCCCTCGACGCAAAAAACGAAATCACTCTCGCAAGCCCGGTAAAGCTTATAACCGCGCAGTAGAGATGGTGGAAGCGGAAAAGATGTATGACATTAATGAAGCTTGCGAGCTTGTTAAAAAAGTGTCATTCGTAAAATTCGATGCTTCTATTGACATGCACATCCGCCTTGGGGTAGACCCTCGTCAGGCAAATGAAAACATCCGTGGTACTGCTTCCTTGCCTCACGGTACAGGTAAAAAAGTTACGGTCTTGGTGCTTACAACCTCTGATAAAGAGCAAGAAGCAAAAGACGCAGGTGCTGATATGGTTGGACTTGATGAGTACATCGAGAAAATCAAAGGCGGCTGGACTGATGTTGACGTGATTGTATGTTCTCCCGATGTGATGCCTAAGGTTGGTGCTCTCGGTCGTATTCTTGGACCTCGTGGCTTGATGCCTAACCCTAAGAGTGGTACCGTTACTCCTAATGTAGGTAAAGCGGTAGAAGAAGTGAAAGCAGGTAAGATTGATTTCCGTGTTGACAAAGCCGGTATCATTCACACACCTGTTGGTAAAAGCTCCTTCTCAGCAGAACAGCTCAAGGACAATGCAGTTGAATTATTGCAAACTCTACACCGTATGAAGCCTTCAGGTTTGAAAGGTGTATACTTTAAAGGCATCTCACTAGCCCCTACAATGGGCCCAGGTGTAGGTGTTGACAAATCTTCTGTTGACGGTATTAACTAACGATACAATGACCAAGGAACAAAAAATCCAACTGGTAAAAGAGTTGACGGAAACGTTCAAGACGTATCCTAACTTTTATATCGCAGATACTGGTGGCCTTACTGTAGAAGAGGTAAACAATCTTCGTGGTAAGTGCTTCGAAAACAATGTGAAGATGCAGGTTGTAAAAAATACCCTCATCAAAAAAGCGCTTCTAAATATGGAAGACGATTTTGATGAAGTAGACCCTGCACTTAAGCAAACTTCAGCCCTATTCTTCGTTGATGCAGAAAACCCAAGTGTTCCTGCAAAAATTTTGAAAGAATATCGCGGTAAAGAAGAAGTTCCTCGCCTGAAAGCAGCTGTTATTGATTCTGCTGTATTTCTTGGTGATGACCAATTGGAGAGTCTTACCAACCTCAAGTCAAAAGCAGAGCTTATTGGCGAAGTTGTTGGACTGCTTCAAAGCCCTGCGAAAAATGTTATTTCAGCGCTCAAGTCTGGTGGTTCTACCATCGCTGGCTTGATCAAAGCATTGGAAGAACGCGCAGCATAATTGTAAATCCCTGCCTAAGGTGGCAAGAGTCAGTACATGTACTGGTAGCTTCCCTCTGTCGCTTTATTGCAGCCTATTTTTCTCTCGAACACAATTTCCAAAACATCAAATACGATGGCAGATCTTAAATCTTTCGCAGAACAGCTTGTAAACCTTACAGTAAAAGAGGTAAACGAGCTTGCTGGTATCCTTAAAGACGACTACGGTATTGAGCCAGCTGCAGCTGCAGTTGCAATGGCTGGCCCTGCTGGTGGTGGTGGCGGTGAAGCTGCTGCTGAGCAGACTGAGTTTGACGTAGTACTTGAAAGCGCAGGTAGCGCAAAGCTTGCTGTTGTTAAAGCAGTTAAAGCAGCAACAGGTCTTGGCCTCAAAGAAGCCAAAGCACTCGTTGACGACGCTCCTTCTGTAATCAAGGAGAAGCTTTCAAAAGACGAAGCTGAAGGTCTACAGAAAGAACTTGCTGCTGCAGGTGCTACTGTAGAGCTGAAGTAATTCAACTCCTTAATACAAGCAGTTCTCCAGATTTTTGGAGACTGCTTGTATCTTTTTTCTAAATGTTAGTAACCTTTTGGTAACTTTATCGTTTAGAGCCCTTGATCGACTGCATTAGCAGTTATACGCGTTACTGAGAATTACATTTTCAATTTGGGAGGCACTTTCATATGAGCAGGTCCTTTTCCCCTAAAAAGGGAAACTTGCAACGTACATAAGCCAATCTACCCCATCCCTCAATGTAGAATTTTGAGGCATGGGGTTATCGTGCGAAATACCGCCCACCCGAATAGTTGTAATTCACAGCCTTTTTTTTCTAACTCTTCAAATACCCAAGAGCTTGGCAGCAAACGTCTTTCGCTCCGAACGGCACTCCTTCTCCCGGATCAAACATGTAATTGATTATCCGGATTTTCTGGAAGTGCAGCTTAAGTCCTTCTCCGAATTCATGCAGCTTGATACCCCTACGGACAAGCGTAATGACGAAGGACTCTTCAAGGTATTCAACGAAAATTTCCCCATCTCAGATGCAAGGGAGAATTTTGTCCTTGAGTTTATGGATTATTACATAGACCCGCCTAAGTATTCAATTCCTGAATGCAAACAGCGAGGCCTTACTAATTCCGTTGCACTCAAAGCAAAGTTGTTCCTCTATTGCACAGATCCTGAGAATGAGGACTTTGAGCCTGTAACCCAGGAAGTATACCTTGGAAACATTCCTTACATGACCCCTAATGGCACCTTTATTATTAATGGTGCTGAGCGTGTTGTTGTGAGCCAATTACACCGTTCCCCTGGTGTATTCTTTGGGCAATCATTTCACGCAAATGGAACCAAGCTGTACTCAGCTAGGATTATTCCATTTAAAGGATCATGGATTGAATTCTCAACTGACGTGAATAACGTCATGTATTCCTACATTGACCGTAAGAAGAAATTCCCGGTTACTACACTACTTCGTGCCATTGGCTACAGTACAGATAAAGATATTCTCGGAATATTTGGTCTTGCTGAAGAAGTAAAAGTGACAAAGGCCAATCTCAAAAAATCGGTAGGGCGTAAGCTTGCTGCTCGTATTTTGAGTACATGGACTGAGGACTTTGTAGATGAGGATACAGGTGAAGTAGTATCTATTACTCGTAATGAAGTGTTGTTTGAGCGTGATCACATTGTCGAAGAAGGTGATCTCGAATCTATTAGCACATCAGGAGTTAGTACTATCATTTTGGTATCAAAGGATACCAATGCCGCTGAGTACTCTATTATTTATAATACCCTGCAAAAGGATAATGCCAACTCGCAGTCAGAAGCGGTGGACCTTATCTACAGGCAGTTGCGTAACGCCGAGCCGCCAGATGAGGAAACAGCTCGTGGCGTTATCGATAAATTGTTCTTCTCTGACAAGCGTTACGATTTGGGAGAAGTAGGTCGCTACCGTATTAATAAGCGCCTGCACGACACCTTTGAGGAAACAAGCCAGGTACTAACCAAGGCTGATATTATCAAAATCGTTGGTAATCTGGTAGAACTCCAGAATTCAAAGATGAACGTTGATGATATTGACCACTTGAGTAACCGTCGTGTGCGCACCGTAGGTGAGCAACTTCATGCTCAGTTTAGTGTTGGTCTTGCACGTATGGCTCGTACCATCCGTGAGCGTATGAATATTCGTGATAACGAGGTGTTTACACCTGCAGATTTGATCAATGCTCGTACGTTGTCAAGTGTTATTAACTCTTTCTTTGGAACGAATCAGCTAAGTCAGTTTCTCGATCAGACTAACCCGCTTTCTGAGGTTACTCACAAGCGTCGTGTTTCTGCGTTGGGACCAGGTGGTCTTTCTCGTGAGCGTGCTGGTTTTGAGGTACGTGACGTACACTATACGCACTACGGTCGCCTTTGTCCTATTGAGACTCCGGAAGGACCAAACATTGGTTTGATTTCTTCACTTTGTACCTATGCACGTATTAACGACATGGGCTTCATCGAAACTCCTTATCGGAAAGTCGAAGAAGGAGTTGTTCAAGAAGAGACGAAATACCTCAGTGCAGAAGAAGAAGACAATCAAATCATCGCGCAGTCTAATGCGCCAATTGATGCGAAAGGAAACTTCATAAACGAACGAATCAGCTCTCGTAAAATGGGTGACTTCCCTGTCACCACACCACAAGAGCTTGCATATATGGATGTTGCTCCGAACCAGATCGTAAGTGTGGCTGCTTCATTAATCCCATTCTTGGAGAATGATGATGCCAACCGTGCTTTGATGGGATCTAACATGCAACGTCAGGCAGTTCCTTTGCTTACACCTGAAGCTCCTATTGTAGGTACAGGTATCGAAGGAAAAGTGGCTCGTGACTCACGATCACTTGTTACTGCTGAAGGAGAAGGTACAGTTGAATATGTAGATGGTTCCAAGATTATTATTCGTTACGATAGAACTCCAATGGAGGACATCGTCAACTTTAAGTCTGGAGAAGTAACCTACAATCTTCCTAAGTTCACACGTACTAACCAAAACAGTTGTGTAAACCTTCGCCCTATCGTTAAGAAAGGTGATAAAGTACATAAAGGAACTGTGCTATGTGATGGTTACTCAACTGATAAAGGTGAGTTAGCCCTTGGTAAGAACCTTCTTGTAGCGTTTATGCCTTGGCAAGGATACAACTTTGAGGATGCTATTGTAATCTCAGAGAATGTCGTTGCGAATGACACCTTTACTTCTGTGCATATCGAGGAATTCCAAATGGAAGTTCGCGACACTAAGCGAGGAGAAGAGGAGCTAACACGTGAAATTCCTAACGTAAGCGAGGATGCTATTAAGCACCTTGACGAAAACGGACTTATTCGTGTTGGAGCTGATGTTAAGGCAGGTGATATTTTGATTGGTAAAATTACACCAAAGGGTGAAACTGATCCAACTCCAGAAGAGAAGCTCCTTCGCGCAATCTTCGGTGATAAAGCTGGTGATGTTAAGGATGCTTCCTTGCGTGTGCCTCCTTCCGTTGCAGGTGTGGTTATCAATAAAATGCTTTTCTCAAAAGAAAAGAAAGATGCCAAGACCAAAGCAAAGGTTAAAAAGCTTTTGGCTAACCTTGAAGAGAAGTTCAATGAGGAATTGACTGAACTTCATACTCAGATGATTTCCAAGCTGATGACTATCCTTGGCGATAAGAAATCAAAAGGGGTTAAGACTACATTTAAGGAAGAGGTTGTTCCTGCGGGAAGGAAGTTTACTGAACGTACACTTTCAGCCTTGAATTTCCTTGATGTGATTCCAAGTGGCTGGACATCAAATGATGAAATAAATGAAAACGTACGTGCGCTTTTCCTAAACTATAAGCGCCGTTACAATGAATATGAAGCACGCTTCCGTCGCGAAGAGTACACCATCCGTGTGGGTGATGAGCTTCCTTCAGGAATCCTGAAGCTGGCCAAAGTACATGTTGTGAAGAAGCGTAAGCTTAAGGTTGGTGATAAAATGGCTGGACGCCACGGTAACAAAGGGGTTGTAGCCCGTGTTGTGCCTGCGGAAGACATGCCATTCTTACCAGACGGTACACCAATTGATATCGTATTGAATCCACTAGGTGTGCCTTCTCGAATGAACCTCGGGCAGGTATATGAAACCATTCTTGGATGGGCTGGCCGTAAGCTCGGTATGAAGTTCGCAACACCGATTTTTGATGGTGCTTCATTTGAAGATGTGAACGGATATCTTGAACAAGCCGAACTTCCTGAATATGGGGTTATTCGATTGATGAACGGACAGAGTGGGGAACCATTCTCGGAGGAAACAACCGTAGGTATTATCTACATGTTGAAACTGAATCACCTTGTCGACGACAAGATGCACGCTCGTTCAATCGGACCATACTCGCTTATTACGCAGCAACCATTGGGTGGTAAAGCTCAATTTGGTGGTCAGCGTTTTGGTGAGATGGAAGTATGGGCACTTGAGGCTTTCGGAGCTGCACACGTATTGCGTGAGTTGCTTACTGTTAAGTCTGATGATGTCATCGGAAGGGCGAAGGTTTACGAAGCCATTGTTAAGGGCGACGTACTTCCTGATCCTGGTATCCCAGAATCATTCAATGTATTGGTTCATGAACTAAGAGGCTTGGCCCTTGAGGTCACGCTTGATGAATAATAGGGTTTAACGTTTCAGGTTCCAGGTTTGATCTCGCATTAAACTTGGAACCTTGAGCCTGAAACCTGGAATTATCCTTTTTTTACCCTAAATAGAGGTACTCGCATGGCAGCCGCGACAACCAAAAACGACAAAATCAATAGCAAATTCTCTCGTATTACCGTGAGTTTGGCCTCTCCTGAGGTTATTCTCAAGCGGTCACACGGAGAAGTGCTTAAGCCTGAAACCATTAACTATCGTACCTACAAGCCGGAAAAGGATGGGTTGTTCTGTGAACGCATCTTTGGCCCGGTTAAGGATTACGAATGTCACTGTGGCAAATACAAGCGTATTCGCTATCGTGGAATCATTTGTGACCGATGCGGAGTTGAGGTGACAGAGAAAAAGGTACGACGTGAGCGTATGGGACACATCCAATTGGTTGTGCCGGTAGCTCACATTTGGTACTTCCGTACTTTGCCAAGTAAAATTGGCTACTTGATGGGCCTTACATCCAAGAAGCTTGACCAGATTATTTACTACGAACGTTATGTAGTAACACAGCCTGGTATCATGGAGGACGAAGGTCTTAATATCATGGACTTCCTTACTGAAGAAGAATACCTCAATATTCTTGAGTCTCTTCCTAAGGAAAACCAGATGTTGCCAGATGAAGATCCTACAAAATTTGTTGCGAAGATGGGTGCTGAAGCTATCGAGGCTATTCTCGCTGGACTCGACCTGGATTCACTATCATACGAGCTTCGTCAGAAGGCAGCTACAGAAACATCTCAGCAGCGTAAGAATGATGCTCTTAAGCGTCTGAAAGTTGTTGAGGCATTCCGTTCGGCTAACCGTCGTCTGGAGAACCGTCCTGAGTGGATGGTAATCCGCATTGTGCCGGTTATCCCTCCTGAGCTTCGCCCACTTGTTCCTTTGGAAGGTGGACGATTTGCTACTTCAGACCTTAATGATCTGTATCGCCGTGTTATTATTCGTAATAACCGTCTAAAGCGTTTGATCGAGATTAAGGCTCCAGAAGTTATTCTCCGTAACGAGAAGCGTATGCTTCAAGAAGCGGTGGATTCACTTTTTGATAATACACGTAAAGTAAATGCTGTTCGCTCAGATTCAAATCGCGCGCTAAAATCACTTTCAGATATGCTGAAAGGTAAGCAAGGACGTTTCCGTCAAAACTTGCTTGGTAAGCGTGTTGACTATTCTGGTCGTTCGGTAATTGTGGTAGGTCCTACACTTAAACTATATGAGTGTGGTCTTCCTAAAAATATGGCTGCTGAGCTTTTTAAGCCTTTCGTTATTAGAAAGCTTATTGAGCGCGGTATCGTTAAGACCGTAAAGAGTGCGAAGAAGTTGGTTGACCGCAGAGATCCTGTTATTTGGGACATTCTCGAGAATGTACTGAAAGGACATCCTGTGATGCTCAACCGTGCTCCTACGCTTCACCGTTTGGGTATTCAGGCATTCCTACCACGTCTTGTGGAAGGTAAAGCTATTCAGCTTCACCCTTTGGTATGTACTGGTTTTAATGCTGACTTTGACGGTGACCAGATGGCGGTTCACGTGCCTTTGAGCAACGAAGCCTGTTTGGAAGCCCTTGTCTTGATGCTTGCCAGCCAAAACATTCTTCACCCTGCCAATGGTAATCCAATTACACTTCCTACTCAGGATATGGTATTGGGAATCTATTACCTTACCAAAATGCGCCCAGGTGCTAAAGGTGAAGGCCTAAGCTTTGGTAGCCCAGAAGAAGTTGAAATAGCCTACAACGAGCGCGTAGTAGAAAAGCATGCTGCTATTAAACTTCGCATGGTTGCTACAGATGAGGAAACAGGTAAGCCCGTCATGAATGAAGATGGGTCGCCTAAAATCATCATGCAGGAGACGACTGTTGGTCGTGTGATCTTTAACAAACTTGTACCAGTTGAGGCCGGTTATATTAACCAACTCCTTTCTAAGAAGTCGATGCGTGGTATCATTACCCGTATTTTCCGATTGGCAGGTTTGGTCAAAACTGTAAACTTCCTGGATAACCTTAAGGACCTTGGTTTCAAAGAGGCCTTCCAGGGTGGTTTGTCCTTCTCATTGAGTGAAGTACTTATTCCTGAGGAAAAAGAGACTTATATCGAAGAGGCAAATACGAAGATTGAAGAGGTTCGTATGAACTATGAGATGGGGCTTATTACAGAAAATGAGCGTTATAACCAGATCATTGACCAGTGGACTAACACGAATACGAAGCTTACTGATACCTTGATGAACTCTTTGGAGGAACACAAGGATGGCTTTAATAACATCTACATGATGTACCACTCTGGTGCTCGTGGTTCACGTGAGCAGATTCGTCAGCTTGGTGGAATGCGTGGCCTTATGGCCAAGCCGCAAAAGTCATTGAAAGGTTCATCAGGTGCTATTATTGAGAACCCGATTCTTTCGAACTTTAAAGAAGGACTTTCTGTACTTGAGTACTTTATCTCTACGCACGGTGCTCGTAAAGGTCTTGCTGATACAGCGCTTAAAACTGCGGATGCTGGTTACCTTACTCGTCGTTTGGTAGACGTGGCGCAAGACATGATTATCCGTGAGCAAGATTGTGGAACCCTTCGTGGTCTTACAATTTCAGCGCTTAAGGAGAATGAGGATATTATCCAGCCTTTGGGCGAGCGTATCCTTGGTCGTGTAGCACTTGAAGATGTAAAGCATCCGATTACAGAAGAGGTCATCATTACTGCTGGAATTCAAATTAGCGAAAAGTCTGCTCGTCTGATTGACGAAAGTCCAATCGAATCAGTTGAAATTCGCTCTGTATTGACCTGTGAGTCTGTAAAAGGTGTTTGTGCAAAATGTTATGGCCGTAACCTAGCCAATGGTAGATTGGTTCAGGTAGGTGAAGCTGTAGGTGTTGTTGCTGCTCAGTCAATTGGTGAGCCAGGAACTCAGCTTACACTTCGTACCTTCCACGTAGGTGGTGTTGCTCAGCGTATTGCTGCTGCATCTAAGCTTGCTGCTAAATTCCCAGGTAAAATTGAACTTGAGAATGTACGTAGTGTAAAGCGCGATGAAGATGGTGACGAAAAGCAAACTGTCATTAGCCGTGCTGGTAAGCTGAAGATTTTGGATGACCAAAGTCGTATTTTGTTTACAAACAAGGTGCCTTATGGTTCTAACCTGTATATAAAGGATGGCCAAATGGTAGAGCGTGGTGACATGCTCTGTGATTGGGATCCATTTAACTCTGTAATCGTTTCTGAATATGCTGGTAAAGCAGTGTATGTTGACGTTAAAGCAGGTGCAACTTTCCTTGAAGAAGTGGATGATACCACGGGTCACCGTGAGAAGCGCATTATCGACAGTCGCGATCGTACTGTTAACCCAACAGTATTGATTGTAGATGAAGATGGTAATGATCTTCGTGAGTATAACCTTCCTGTAGGTGCTCACCTTATTGCAGATGATAATCAGGCTGTAGAGGCTGGTGATGTATTGGTGAAGATTCCTCGTTCAGGTGGTGGTACTGCGGATATTACCGGTGGTCTTCCTCGTGTTACTGAGCTCTTTGAAGCACGTAACCCATCTAACCCGGCTGTTGTATCGGAGATTGAAGGTTCTGTCCGTCTGGGCGGTATCAAGCGCGGTAATCGCGAAATCTTCGTTAAGGCTCCGGATGATAGTGATGAGCGTCGTTACCTCGTTCCATTGAGTCGTCACATCCTCGTATTTGACGGTGACTATGTAATGTCAGGTGAGATGTTGTCTGATGGTTCTATTGCGCCACGTGATATTCTCAATATTAGCGGGCCAAGTGCGGTTCAAGCGTATATCGTGAATGAAATTCAGGAAGTGTACCGTCTCCAGGGTGTGCCTATTAATGATAAGCACATTGAGGTAATTGTACGCCAAATGATGCGCAAAGTAGAGATCGTCGATTCTGGTAACACGATCTTCCTTGAAAAGGAAATTGTAGACCGTAATGACTTCCAGCAGGAGAATGACTGGATCTATGACAAAATGTATGTCACTGACCCAGGAGGTTCTACCAAGTTGAAAGCTGGTCAGATTGTTACGCATCGTCACCTACGTGATGAGAACTCTGCACTACGTCGCCAGGACCTTGAACTTGTTCAAGCTGAGCAAGCCAAGCCTGCGATTTGTCAGCCAGTGCTACGAGGTATTACCCGTGCATCTTTGGGAACAAAGAGTTGGTTGTCAGCTGCATCTTTCCAGGAAACTACCAAGGTACTTAGTGAGGCGTCTATTACCGCCAAGCAGGATGATCTTGCTGGATTGAAAGAAAATGTAATCGTTGGTCACCTTGTACCTGCTGGTACAGGTCTGCGTCGCTACCAGGATATCCTTGTAGGTGATAAGGACGAGATGGAGGCTATCGAAGTGCGTCGTGCCGCTGCTACCAAAGCAATGGAAGACGCTCAATAAACGGATTTTGGCTGCTGGCATCTAGCTATTGGCCAGAAAAGATATCTTATAAAGGGATCGAAGCGTGTAAAACGTTTCGGTCCCTTTTTTGTCAAAATCACTAACCCAATTTTTTCTGATTAAATGGCCTGCAATATTTTAGCCCATTATTAGAACCTATTCCTTAAATAGTAGGGATAGGATTTCTTCTACTTTCATATTGTGGAATATCGTGGTATCTTTGCGGCCTAATACCAATTTAATTTTAATCATGAATAAAGGAACAGTAAAATTTTTTAATGAATCTAAAGGATATGGATTCATTAAGGAAGAAGGATCAGAGAAGGATCATTTCGTACATGTATCTGGTCTGATCGACGATGTTCGCGAAGGCGATGAGGTGGAATTTGAGCTAGAGGAAGGAAGAAAAGGCCTGAACGCAATTAAGGTAAAAGTCGTTAGCTAACGTTTTATAACCGTTCAAACAT
The DNA here is from genome assembly GCA_045106685.1 of Bacteroidia bacterium. GTDB lineage: Bacteria > Bacteroidota > Bacteroidia > J057 > J057 > JAUIGE01. The sequence goes on from JBGCFB010000248.1 coordinate 25,406, forward strand.
TAAAATGCTCAGCAACCTCGCTGAGCATTTTTTTTATTTTCACAAAAAGTGTATACTTATAACTCATCAAAGAAAATTTTTAAATCAAAACATGGGAAGATCTCAAGAGACATTCAACAAAAAAGCGGTACGTAACAAAAAGGAAAAGAAGCGTAAAGACAAGGAAGCCAAAAAGTTAGCTAGAAAAGAGCATAAAAGAAGTGGCGACTCAGAAGCGATGATCGCATACGTCGATGAGTTTGGTAACATTTCTGACACTCCGCCTGATCCGACCCAAAAAAGGGAAGTGATTAATGCCGAGGATATTATTATCGGAATTCCTCCCAAGGATTCTTATGAGCAAGAAGATCCAGTGAAGACTGGTACTGTCACATACTTTAATGATGACAAAGGATTCGGATTTATCAAAGACGCATTGCGCGGTGAATCTATCTTTGTGCACATCACGAGAGCCTATGAAGGCATCCGTGAAGGAGACAAAGTACAATTTGAAACTGAAATGGGCGATAAAGGCCCCGTAGCCATCAAAGTTGTGATGGTATAATATTAATGTTATTAGCGTTTGGCTTTTAGTAGTTAGCGTTTATAAAATGCTACGCTAGACAAAAACCATTTGCTAATTACCTTTTGGTAAACCATTCCCAGAATTCGGGATAGCGCATGACCGCATGGCTTCCGTAAGGTATTTTTTTAAAATGAACCTGTTCGGTTGGTAAATAGCCAGCCATCTCCTGTCCTTCACTGATAGGAATGACATAGTCCGCTTCTCCGTGTATAATGTGCACAGGGCAGCGGACTTCTTCTTTGCTGTTCGATCCTTGATTCTCGGCCCTTGATCCTAAAAAAAGGCAGAAGATCGAACAGCGAGAATCAAAGATCCTTTAGGTTTACATCTGATGAATCTGCCCTAGATTTGGGTAAGATTAGCCTGTCTGTGCGCGCGTTGAACTCACGAAGATCAAAGGCCTTTCGGCCTCCTGTTCGAATTAGTTGCGCTTGCTCAGCGGTTGTAA
>JBGCFB010000249.1:0-15996 GCA_045106685.1 Bacteroidia bacterium
TGGCCAGTCCACGTCTTTACCTTCTTTGACAAGTTTCTTTTCGGCCTTGCGACGCTCCTGCTGCATCGTTTTTGGAGCTTCCTTTAGATAATATGTGAACACGGCTCCAACCGGAGGATTGTCAGTTTTGAAATATGACATCCCCTGAAAACCGGTTCCTGCATATCCGAGTGGGCTTGACTGCACAAATTGCAGGGCATCTTTTACAGGAAAAATCGCCGCGTCTTTTGCCAGTACATCAGCATTCATATTGCGGAGTGCAGAGTAATCATCCAGCACATAAAAACCACGTCCAAATGAGGCTATCACGAGGTCGTTTTCACGACGCTGAATATCGATATCGCGAACCGCTACGGTAGGAAGGCCTGCCTTCAGTTGAGTCCATTTTTTTCCACCATCTGAAGAAAAGAATGCACCAAACTCAGTACCGGCGAAGAGTAGATTTGGGTCTACATGATCTTCTGCAAGGCAATACACGGAGCCACGCTCAGGAAGATTGCTGGAAATAGATGTCCAGGTCATTCCCTTGTCAGTTGACTTGTAGATATATGGTTTGAAATCGCCTCTTTTATGATTGTTAAATGCGGCATAAACCGTTCCTTCATTGTGGCGTGAAGCTACTACCATATTGACATAGGTCGTGCCTGGTACCGCTCCCACTGAAGTGATTTTGCGCCAGTCATCACCGCCATTTTCGCTTACCTGAATCAAGCCGTCATCTGTACCTACATATAGAAGGCCTTCTTTAAGTGAGCTCTCGTCGAGGGCTACAATATTGCCATAGTCAGTGGTAGAACGGTGAATGTTGATCGCGTCTACGCCCCACTGGCGGCCCATGATCTTGAGCTTATTGCGGTCGATCTGGCGTGTGAGGTCACCACTTACTGCTTTCCAGCTATTGCCTCGGTCATCCGAACGGAACAGCTTATTGGCTGCGAAATAAAGACGCGTGTGCTGATGAGGAGAGATGATTAGTGGAGCATCCCAGTTCCAACGAAGTCCTTTTTCACCTTTTCCTTCGATAGGCTTAATACCGATTTTCTCACCACTGGCTTTGTCAAAACGATTCAACCAGCCATACTGAGACTGAGCATATACGGTGTTTGGATCTGTTGGATCAACTACGGCTTCGAAACCGTCACCACCATTTGTGATAAACCAGTCGGAATTACTGATGCCATGGCGATTGGTCGTACGTGAAGGGCCACCCAGGGTATTGTTGTCCTGTGTCCCACCATATACGTAGTAAAATGGCTTCTCATTATCGGTCGATACTTTGTAAAACTGCGTGATCGGAATATTCGGCTTATACTGCCAGTTTTTACCCCAATCCCACGTCTCATACAAACCACCATCACAACCCATAAGGATGTGGTCAGTGTCGCTAGGGTCTACCCACATACAGTGGTTATCCACGTGCTTGTAACGCTCTTCGCCAAACTTAGTCACGGTATTTCCTCCATCAATAGAAACGTGTGCCCATGTATCGAGGAAAAAGAGCTTGTCAGCATCTACAGGATCACAGTAGATCTCCTGGTAGTAGTTTCCAGAAGTGATATAGCTATTTACTTTGCGCCAGTTTGCACCGCGATTATCAGAGCGGTAAAGACCACTTTTTTTGCCTGCCTCTACTAATGCAAAAAGACGGTCAGGATTCACAGGTGAAACAGCCAAAGCGATACGGCCTTTATCGCCACCAGGAATACCAGTCTGAGACTTAAACCAGGTTTCGCCTCCATCGGTAGACTTGTAAATAGCTGAACCAGGGCCACCACCAAGGAATGTCCATACGTGGCGGGCACGCTGCCAGGAAGAAGCATACATGATATTTGGATCACGTGGATCCATGTGAACTTCGTTGACGCCTGTCCACTCATCTACTTCCAGTACTTTCTTCCAGTTTTTTCCAGCATCAGTAGTCTTATATAATCCGCGGTCACCTCCTCCACTCCACAGTGGGCCATGAGCTGCGACATAGACAACATTGGAGTTGTCTGGATGCACGATAATATTTCCGATGTGCTCCGAATTTTTGAGTCCCATATTTTTCCAGGAACTACCACCATCCATAGAAAGATATACGCCGTCACCGTAAGCAATAGAGCGCTGGCCGTTGTTTTCACCTGATCCCACCCATATTGTGTGAGGGTTACTCGGGTCGATTGTTACACAGCCGATAGAATATGAACCCTGGCTATCAAAGATTGGTTCATAAGTCGTGCCACCATTCGAAGTTTTCCATACACCGCCAGAAGCAGTAGCAAGGTAGTATTCTGATGTTTTGTTAGGGTTGACGGCCATGTCGGCGATACGGCCTGAAGTTGTGGCAGGACCTATGCTGCGCCACTTTAGGCCCATGAAGGTTCCTGCGTTGAAAGGATCCTTTTCATCCTTCATTTCCGTTGCCGGAACATCTTTATCCTTTTTCTTCTTCTTTTGGGCCCAAACCGGACTCAGGCATAAACCCGCCAGTATAAGGACACTGAGTAATAATCGTTGCATCGTATTGGTTTTTGTAAAATATCGCTTTGGGTAAAACGCTAAAACCCTAAATATACAGGCTAACGAACTTATTGGAGCAATTTTTTTAGGAAACCACCTATCTGGGTCTTTATAATGTAGGCTTTTGGCGGTTAGCTGTTGGCTGTTTTGTTATCTCTTATGTAAAATTTGAAGCGGTTTGTACTTAATATTGCACATGGTGTATTCAGGCCAAAAGCCAATAGCAAAAAGCCAAAAGCCCCTCATGCTTCTTTTCGATTTTGATGGTACCATTGCCGATTCGCTTTCCATAGCCCTGGAAATTGCGAATGAAGTGGGGCCCGTATTGGGTATGGAAAAAATGGATGAGACGAGGATGAAAAAGCTCAAAAGCCTCTCTCTTTCTGAAATTATGAAGGAAACTGGCCTGGCCTGGCACCAGTTGCCGAAAGCCGCGCTGCTTGGGAGAGCTGCTTTCAAACGCAATATGCATAAGGTGAAACCCATTGCCGGGATGCCTCAACTGCTACATAAACTGAAAGCCCAGGATATTCGAATGGGAATTCTCACCTCCAATACCCGAAGCACGGTGCAGGCATTTTTAAAAACACACGAGATCGAGGTGTTTGACTTCATCGATGCGCCTCGCAATGTGATGGGGAAAGCTACCGCCATGCGGCGCATTTTGGGCAGAGAAGGTTTTTCCGCGCAGAATGTCACGATGATCGGGGATGAAGTGCGTGATATCGAGGCCGCTAAGGCCTGTGGCCTCCGATCCATCGCTGTAGGCTGGGGACTTAATAGCGTAGAGCGCCTCAAAGAGGCGCAGCCTGAGGCGATGGTGGTGACGGTGGTGGAATTGGAAGAAAAAATACAAAAGTATCTTTTTTTGTAAACTTCTCCATATATTTACAAATGGATCAAGCAACACTTGATATGTCGGATTTTTTTATTAGCTTTATTCTTTAAAAATTAGCAAATACCAAAGTCTATTCAGCAAATATGAGCTCGAAATTATTTGATCCTGTTCTTTCTAAAGAAGTAATTGAGTTTTTATCAAAAATTGACACAAAAGCTGCGAACAAGATCTTCTACAATATTGAACAAGCAAAATCAAAATTGGATCCTAAGTTTTTCAAAAAACTAACAAATGAAATATGGGAATTCCGAACACTATTTAATAAAGTTCAATATCGCATTTTAGCTTTCTGGGATAAAGAAGAAAAGCAATATGTGCTCGTATTTGCAACCCATGGATTTATAAAAAAGACACAAAAAACTCCTAGAAAAGAAATTGATAAGGCTATTAAAATCAAAGAAAGATACTTTAAAGAAAAGCATAGAAATGACTCCTGAAAAAAACTGGTATACATTTGATGAAGCCAAAGATCAAGTCATTGGCCCCGTCGGAACACCAGAGCGTGACTCCTATGAGTTCGAGCTCAAAATGACACTCATCAGCGACGCTATTAAAAGTGCGCGTAAAGAGCGTAATCTTACACAATCGGAACTCGGAGAAATGATCGGTGTGAAAAAAGCACAAATTTCAAGGCTTGAAAAAGGTGCCCAAAACGTAACTATCGCCACGATTCAGAAAGTATTCCAAGCCCTGAATGCCCGAGTGAGTTTTCAGGTTGAATTTCTTTAAGTAAAGAAGAGGAAATAAGTAAATCCAGCACGTAGCTATTTTTCGATGAATCAAGGAATCAAACTAGAAGATAGCATGCTATCTGAAGATTTTATGACGACGAGTCAGTGAAAAAGAGCGCGTGATGGAGCAGATTATTTTTGATTCTTTACTAAAGCATCACCTTCGCAAACGCCTGCCCTTTCTCCGTCTTCACACGAATTATATGCAAGCCTTTTGAGTGCTGTGCCAAATTTCCCAATCCAAGCTCGTGCTTTCCTTGAGTCATCGCTTGCGATTTTTGCAAAACATCTACGACCTTTCCTTGCAAATCCAACACGTCAATACTGACGGTTGAAGGTTGAGGAAGTGTATACTGGATTGCAGAGTGTTGTGCAAGCGGGTTTGGAAAAACGCTCATTTCATAGGTTTCTGCTAGATTCTGACCATTGCCGAGAGCTACGTCTGCTGGATTGAGTCGTACCAAAATCCCCATAGGCTCTGTGCTTCCTGTTTTATGAAAACGCTCTCCAGATAGCAGCATCTGGCCGTTAGGGAGTAGATGCATGTCATGAAAGATCGTGGCTACGTGGATGCTTTGTATGCTTAGGTTAAGCGTGTCAATTCCAGTTCCGGCGGAAGTGAAACTCGCGTCCCAGGTTCCATTGCGATTGAGGCGGCCGGCGTAGCCGATGCGGGTATTTACAGCAGCGGTATAGTAATGGCCTGCAATACAAATACGACCTTGCTGGTCGAAGCGCGCTGCGTAGATAAAGCCTTTTTCATTTTTTGGAAAATTAACATAAGCATGGCCTCCAGGCATATCCGTTGAAAATTGCCCTTGGGGATTGAGCAAGACCACTGTGGCGCTATCCCCGTACCCCGTTTGGTGTCCTCCAAGCAACACATTACCACGAGCATCCACGTCGATGCTTGGCATTCGGTCACGTGACCCAAAGTCGATATCGACAACACCGTCTGTGCCATAAGTCGAGTCGATATGTCCGGTAGGAAAGACCTTTCCCACAAAGGCATTAAATTCATACTGGCCAGGAACAGGCTCGACAGTGCGTGAGCCTGCCAGGTACATATTCCCAAGACCATCCATCTTCAGCGCTTCAATAGAGCCCCAATTGCCGTTTTGGTATCGAGCAGGTAGATTGAAAACTCCGTTGCCAGAAGAAGAATAGCTGCTATCTACGCTTCCATCTTTATTTAAACGAGCAATGAAACTGTGATAAATGGTCGTAGTCCACGCAAATGAGTTTGCTACTTGACTATTTCCGGCGATCACAATTTGATCATTAGCCAAAACCTGCATGCCCTTAATCTCAGTTCCTAAATAGAGGTCGCCAAACACTTCCTCTGCTGCGGTTATCGTCTTCGGTACATAGGGACTCGCTAATGAAATGCCGAAGGTCGTATCGTGCTGTCCGTCTGGATGCAGTCTACCAATAATAATATTGTCAAAACCACATACTAAGGGGCCGCAGTATTTGGCTTTACCAGCAAGAATGATTTTTCCGTCAGATTGAATACCTACAAACATGGCTTCTGCTCTAGGAATCCCACCGATTTTGGCTAGACCATTTGTTCCAAAACCTATATCAAGACTTCCATCTGGCATATAGCGCGCACAGTAGAAATTGAATTCGTCCGATGAGTTACTGTTTGCATACAACTTCCTTCTGCCCATCGCCATCAGTATCTTGCCATCAGGCTGAACGGCAATTTCATGAGCAATTCCCAAATTGCTTATGTCCTGGGTGAAGCCATTTGTTGCGAAGGTTGAATCCAGATTTAGTTGGGCTGAGAGGGCGCTAATACTGAGTAGCGTGATGAGCAGTAAAAAGAAGGATTTCATAGGCTTATTTTTTTGCAATAAAATCAAAACCCTTACTCGAAAAGCCAAAATTGCGCTTCCGGTTGAGAATCAAACATGAACTATAATGGATATACACTAAGTGGACAGGGGCTAGTCCTTGTACGTATCTTTGCAAGTGAATCTCAAGACAATTGCAAGCAATATCATCCCATCCAACACAAAAGTGTGTCACACCGGAAAAATTTGAGGAAGCATGACGAAAATTTTATCCGGTGCCTCCTTTAAAGCCATCAAAAAATTGCTTTTGGTTGCATTTAAATGCATAAAACCGGAGATGTCGGATATTTTCTTACTCCGTTGTCGCAAGAAAATTCCGACATGACACATAAGGATATTGTGTCTATGGGAAGATACAGCTCGAAAACTCGGCACTAGCTTCTAAAATGATCAAATATACCGGATTTAGTCCCATTGTTAACTTACGTACAAGGACTAGGGACAGGGGACTCATTCATTCATCCTGTCATTCAATCATTCGCCATTTAGCAGATCCAACGATCAGCATGTGGATAACCATGTGTATAACCTGGGGACAACGTAAGCGCCTGACTATCAGAAACTAATTTGGTTTATGTAAAAAGGGGTGAGAAATACGTATATTCATACGCAAGTAATTGTATCTTGTACGCCCTTTCTTTTGCCTCGACGGAAATCCAGCACTATGTCCGATAACCTCAATCGCCGATCAGACTCAGAAGGCCGCGTACGGTCGATGTCTACACCTCAGCCCGCTGACCTGCAAGGCCGTATTCCGCCGCAGGCTTTGGATATGGAGATGGCAGTATTGGGAGCGTTATTATTGGAGAAAGATGCACTTCCGCGTATCATCGATACGCTCATGGCAGAGATGTTCTACAAAGCAGGTCACCAGGCGATTTTTGAATCGATGTTGGCGTTGTTTCAGCAGTCGGAACCTGTCGATGTATTGACAGTGAAGGATCACCTGCGTAAAGCAAACAAGCTTGAAGAATCTGGCGGAGCCTTGTACCTCGCTGACCTTACAGGCAAAGTAGCTTCAGCGGCGAATATTGAATATCACGCTCGTGTGATTGCGGAGAAATTCTTGCTGCGCGAGTTGATCAAACTTGCTGATAATGCAGTCAAGTCTGCCTATGATCCGACTTCGGATGCGCTTGACCTATTGGATCAAACAGAACAAGGCATTTTTAAAATATCGGAAAACCAGCTTCGCCGTAACTACGAGAAGATGGATAGCCTCGTCATGAAGACCCTCGACCACCTTGAAGAGGTGCGTTCGCAGGATAGTTCTGTGACAGGAATTCCTTCTGGTTTTACAGCACTGGATGCCATGACAGCAGGTTGGCAGCGCACCGATATGGTGATTATTGCGGCTAGACCAGCGATGGGTAAAACGGCGCTAACGCTTACCCTCGCGCGAAATGCGGCCGTCCGATTCAACACTCCAGTCGCGCTATTCTCGCTGGAGATGGCGGGTGTCCAGCTCACCCAACGTTTGCTTACATCCGAAGCTGAGCTTGATGCGCAGAAGGTGCGTACCGGGCGATTGGAAGATTACGAATGGAAGCAGCTCATCACCCGTGTGGGTAACTTGAGTAAAGCCAATATCTTTATTGACGATACGCCGGGCCTTGCGATATCGGACCTTCGTGCCAAAGCGCGACGCCTCAAAGCTGAGCATAATATCGGCATCATCATGATTGACTATCTCCAGCTTATGACTGGAAACCAGTCTAAAGGAGGCAACCGTGAACAAGAGATTGCGGGTATTTCGCGATCCCTCAAGATTATCGCAAAAGAGCTGGATGTCTGTGTGATTGCGCTTTCGCAGCTGAGTCGTGCGGTGGAAAGTCGTGGAGGTGATAAGCGTCCTATGCTGAGTGACCTTCGTGAATCTGGTTCTATCGAGCAGGATGCTGATATGGTAGCCTTTCTTTACCGTCCGGAGTATTATGGCTTCGAAACGGATGACGAAGGAAATTCAACTCAAGGCTTGGCCGAGCTTATTATTGCAAAGCAGCGTAACGGTCCGACCGGTACTGTAAAACTTCAGTTTATCGGTAAGTACGGTAAGTTCACCGACTGGGGCTACGCTCCAGGAAGCGCGGCGGCGGGTGCTCCAGGTGGCGAACCTGGAACGATTACCTTGCCTTCCCGCATGAATCAGGATGCTCCCGCAGGAAACGACGCCTTGGGCGGCGGAGCGGCTCCGCCTCCTACTACGACCGACGACGAGGTGCCGTTTTAGTAGAGAAAAGGCATGCCTTTTCTCTAGTTCTGAAATTACTATTCTACAATCCCTAATCTGCTATTGATTGGAGATTATAGAATAGTGATTCTATATTTTTGAAGGTTTTTACTAAAACCGATATCCAATCGTCGCCTTAAAGAAGAACGGAGTTCCAGGTGTGAAATGAATTTCCTTAACTGCTTCAGCCTCATTTTGAAGGCGTGATTCTGTAGCAAACTGCGTTTCTTTCCACTCGACGTTGAACAGATTTTGGATGGCAAAGCTTAGGTCAAAATGCTTGCCTTGGTAGCCAGCATTCAGGTCCGTCACGGTATAGCCTTCAGCTACGATGCTGTTGTCTTCATTGGCAGGACGATTTCCTAATCGACGAACGTTGATACCGCCGTTGATGCCGGCAGGGAATTTTACATGGAGCCCACCCACAAATGTCAAATCTGGAGCAAGCGGAATAAAAGAGGTGAATCCTTCCTCTTCTTCGCCACGGGCGATCGTGTAGGTGAGGTCCATATTGGCATATAACCAGGGCGCAAGCTGGGTGCGACTACTTACTTCGATACCGCTGCGACGCGTTTCGCCTCCTGGCTCCACGATTCCTTCATCACCGACATATACAAACTCCTGCTCAAGTGCCAAATGCCACAATGCTACATTCACAAATGTGCTGGCAAATGGCTTCCAGATAGCTCCAAGATCAGCGCCATACGCGGCAGGCAAAATCTGACGACCTTGCTGTTCCAGGATGACGCGTGTGTCGTTAGCATGGAATCCTTTTCCGGTTTTGATATAAAGCTGTAGGCGCTCAGTAGGATTGTACAACAGGTTTAACTTAGGACTGAGCGTCGCTTTTTCTACCGTTTGAGGGTTGTATTCTTGCTTAAGCTGATCCAGATAATTGAATGTAAACTGGTCAACCCGTAAGCCTGGATTTATTTCAAATTTGCCCAGCTCGATACGTGTGTTTACAAAGGCGAACATATTCGTTTCATGCACATCACCTTGCTGAATAAATGATAATGTTTCTTTGCGATTTTTGGTACGACTCAGACTATTATTTTTACTAAAATCATCACGCAATCCCACTCCTGTCTGAATCAAGCCCTTATCAAAAGCATGATTCAAGGTGCTTTGAAAACCAAACATATCACGTGACTCAAACTGGCGAATCTGGTCGCCATTTTCAGGGTCATTTAGGAAAAATGTAAAATTTGAAAACAGCTCAAAATTATAATGACTGTAATATGCAGTTGTATTGATTGAGCTATTTGAATTAATAATGTTGTCGTATGTAAGAATAACATTCGAACGACTTGTGCTTCCTCCTTCAGTATCATCGATCGCGCCAAATCGGCCGATAAGGCCCTGATCAACAGCGCGTTGCGGAATTTGTCCAGACGCATCCCAACGACTGTCAAAGTGCGAAGCCGAGACTGAAATCTTGTTGTTTGCACCAATAAGGCCCGTATATTTTCCCATCACATTGATGCGATGAAAGTCCTGAGAACTTTCAAATGGACCATTGGTCGTGAGGCGCTCAAGTGCAATATAGGCCTGGTGATCCTTTTGGTCGACGACGTCCAGCATGGCTAGCATTCTGCGCGTGTTGAATTGGCCGACTTCTAGTTTTAAAATGCTGGCGTCGAGTTGTTCTTTACTACGAAAGGCGATATTTCCCGCCGTAGCAAAGTTGCCCTGATCCGCAGCATAAGGCCCTTTTCCAAAGTCAATACGCTCGATGGTTTCTGGAATCAAAAAATGCAGATCAGCATACCCCTGACCATGCGCATGCGAAACCATATTGACAGGCATGCCATCCACGGTGATGTTAACATCGGTACCGTGGTCAATATCGAATCCTCGCAAAAATATCTGCTCGGCTTTGCCTCCTCCGGCATGTTGCCCGATCATAAGGCCCGGCACTGCGCGCAGCAATTCCTGCGAAGAATTAACCGGTCTCACGAGCAAGTCCACATCGGTCATGATGGTGATCGCGTCCAGGCTGTGATTGATTTCGACAGTGTTAAGCGTTAATTGTTTTGACAAAAGCTGAACCGTAAGCGGCTTGCTCAAATCTTTGATCAATATTCGCTGAGGAGCATATCCGAGCAAGTTGATGCGAACGGAGTCGCCAACCTTGGTATCGGTCAAGCTGAAATTTCCCAGTTCGTTGCTATGCGCATGATGTTCGCCGTTGAGGTTGACGATATGGGCCGCTTCTAGGGCCTGGCCTTTATGATTTGTGATGGAACCTGTAAGTGTATTTTGTGCAAAACTGATTCCAGTGAATAAGAGCAAGTATATGAAAATGTGGATGAGCGTTTTCATTGTAAAAAAATAAAGTGGTTGGGGGGATTTGTCTACACGTATCAATGCATTAAAATGAATTGACAATTGCAGATTAGCGATTGCAGAATGAGGATTGTGAGCTGTAGGCCTATTCTAAATAGAAGCTAACTCAGGCGTGGCCTGCTCCATAAGAAGCTGATGATAAGCCAGAGGTCCTAGCTCATAGGTGGCGCCTTTTACTTCTTCCTCGATGTGGAGGATGTAAGGATTGGGATCTCCCTCGAAATAGCGAAGCTGATTGATCAGAATTCCTGGTTCGAAGGTCTGGTGCCAAATATGAATCTGGCTGATATCCTGCGCCTGACGAATGTTATTTTTTGCAAAATAAACCCGGGCAAGCATGTCATAGGCTACCGGCACTGCACGCTGCTGCACTTCGGCCTTTGCAAGGTCCATTGACTTGCTGAGGTGGCCTGTTTGTATATAATAATTTACCAGAAAGCTAGCGTACATGCGTCCGTAACGCGGGCCACTTACTTGTGCTTCTACGTCATCGCGCATGCGCTGCGCGGTGGTATAATCCTCTTTGTATTCCATGATCTCAGCGCGCAACAATGCCACACCAGGATCTTTGCAGTGATTACTGATATGCTTGAGAATGGCTAGCGCCGCAGGTGCATCCCGCTCGTATGAATAGGCGATCCAGGCAAGTCCTTTGAGAGAATACCAGTCAGTAGGAGACTGCTGCAGTGATTTTATATAATAAGCTTCTGATTGGGCGATATCGCCGGCATGGCCATAGTAATCGCCCATATTGGAGTAAGTCCATGTCAATAAAGCGGGCTGCTTGCTGGCTTCTGCAATCGCTTCTGCTTCATGCATGATCACAAGGGTATTTTCCAGACGGCCCTGGCCATCTTCCCACTTGGCCCAGCGGATCAGATAATCGAAGTCTTTTTTTTGGGACAAATCTGCCAAAACCGCTTGCTGCTCTTCTTCAAAACCGAGTTCGGCATACACATCAAAAAGCATGAGGGTAGAAGCACGTTTGTTGGAGCCTACTTCGAGCGCAAGCATGACCATGTCAAGCGCTTCACAAAAGCGGTGCTGTGAGATATAGTTTTTGGCAAGTGCGCGCTGTACACCGGCTGGGTCCAGTAGTGGACTTTTCAAAGCCTTGAGATAAGACGCTTCCGACTTTTTTAAATATGAAATGTCAGCAGTGAAGTCAAAAAGCTGGCTATACACTTGACCGAGTTTGATTTGGGTCAAAGATTCCTGGGGGCGTGCTTCGGCACGTTTTTGCCAAAAATCGAGTGCTTGTTTGCTTTGCTGAACGGTAGCTATGGGATGGTATAAGCTGCTCACAGCCTGAGGGCGAATGCCTAGAGCGGGCTGAAAGAACAGTGATATACTTAACAGGATAAGGATGTTGTAGAACTTCATAATCGACTTTGTTTGGGGAAGGAAAGGAGGATGGGAAAGGATTTACAATTGACTATTAGCGATTTATAATTTCAGATTTAATGTCTTCGTCGCTAATGAGTGATCAGTATATAGGCCAATATTGTTGCTTTGATACTTGATCCTCGCTGCTCGATACTCACGTGTCAGTGGTTTTTGGGAAGACTTCCAAAAAAGGAGAGGGCAGAGGCGGGTATGCCCCTGCCCAGTGTAAACCCCCAACATCCTTTTGAAATGGATGGCGAAATGAGGATTTAGGTAAGGAAACAATGTGCTGATTACCAGGGTGTTGCGAGGTATGGAAAGGCGTTCAAAAAGGCCTTGTCATTCGCTGCAACATTGTCAGATGTAAGTCCGCCGTTGGCTGTGCCGTCAGGTCCACCGAAGATGAGCAGAAGCTCTACGTCGATGACGTCGTCTTCAAGGGCACGTCCAGTAAGTACATTCGTTCCGTCAAAGAAAGTCGTCTTTCCACTTGTGGAAACTGTTAGGATATCGGTTGCAAGGGTAGATGAAAAGGTGGGAGCATCAAGGCCGAGCGCGTTTGTTGTATATCCAGGGTTAAGGGTCGTGAGTGTAGTTTCAAATACACTGCTAAACTTCGCACCCATGTCTGCTGGCAAGGTCGTGTTGAACTCATCTTTTTGAGCAGCGGGAACGAATACAGTGTTAACCGCAGGGCGGCCTTTTTGGTCAGCAAGGGCGTAGGTGCCGGTAAAGTCAGGGTCAATGTCTATGTCATCGTCGTTTTTGCACGCTACAAGGCTCATGCTGATGACTAGAAGAATTACAAAGAGGTTTGCTATGTTGAATTTCATGATTTTTATATTGAAAGGGTTGAATGGCTGTTGCCGATTGACTTTTAGTGCTTTTAGCAAAGCGAGCCAATGGCCAACCGCTAAAAGCTAATAGCCAGATTACTGCTTCTTTTTAGTTTCTATCCAGGTGTTGACAGACATGTCATTTCCGAGTGTGCTTTTAGGCACTTCGATTACTATAGCGAGTACATTTGTTCCAGCAAAAGCATCTACTCCAGGATCAGCAAAAGCAGTAGCATTTCCAGCCAATACTTCCGAATAAGCAGTTAGGTCAAAGAAAAACGGATCATCGCGCGGTCCTGCAAATAGCTTGCTGGTGCCTTTTGTAGCGATCTTGGCATCTTCGCCATAAGCCGTGATATCAACTTCCATCGACTCTTGAGTATCATCGATTGTGCTGTTTGCACTGGTGCTTGCAGGAGCATATGGTCCAAAAGCATACATTTTGCCATCACGAGGAATAAGTTGGATTACAAGGTCCTCTACATTATCCGCATCGTTGTCGATATTGATTTCGAGAAGCACATTTTCATCAAACATGGCTGCACCTGTAGCAGTAGGAGCGAGTAGGCCTTGAAGGGTAGTCGCGAATACCATATTGTCAGGATTTTCTTTGCTTTCAAAAGCGTAGTAGTCCGCAATATCCATGGTTGAGCTCTGGACACCCGGAGCATCAATGTGGTCAGCAGACATAAAGAAAAGCGCAGTAGCAAGTATGAACGTGATTCCTGCGAGGGTTTTGAGACGATTCATGATTGGATTATTTAGTGGTTATTATGTGTGTAAGTCGTACAGGTCCGGACAAGTACTTGCGCAATGCCGTTCCAGCGTTGCGGCGAGACTTACGCCCACCATCCACCAATCGGATTTCAGAATTGTACTTTTTTTTGAAAAAGGCCCTGTATCCTACTTTAAGGGCCATTTTAGAGAGCCATATTTTCAACCCAAAATAAATGACCTATAGAAATGCGTTTGACACGATCTCTAGTTTGTAGGAGAAATGGATGTAGGGATAGGTGACTCTATATATAGAGCGTACAATTCTTGGCAATTGAATCTTTTTATAAAAAAAGTAGAAAACTGAAATCCAATCGGTTCACTCGCTTCGTAAGTATGGCCGATCATGTGTACAACTGCCCACGAGGCCATGTGCACATCTTCATGCGACTTGATGTACGTTCTTTCACACCAGCCGGGCCGAAAGGTCTAAAATTTACGGGAAAGTGGTTGGTGTGCCCCTGGGAATTGCCTCTCTGCGAAGCAGCATTTCCCTGCGCCCCGGAAGCTATATGCTTTCGGGGAGTTTTTTCTTGTAGAAACTTTCCGCTACTTTCGTTTTGAAACCCTGAGGTAACGTGTCCAACATCAAACAACTACATCCGGAGTCAGCACTTATCGAATCGCTCAAGCGACGCGACAAAGATGCTTATGGAAAGTTGTACGATCGTTACGGAAGTGCGCTTTATGGAATTATTTTCAAGATTGTGAAATCCGATAGCCTGGCTGACGACGTACTACAGGAAAGCTTTGTTAAAATTTGGAAAAAAATCGATCAATACGATACCAGTAAAGGCCGCTTTTTTACCTGGATTCTAAACATCGCTCGCAATACAGCAATAGACCAGTGGCGTGCTGCGAATAGAAGAAGCACATCTGATCTGGATAATCCTGCGGTAGCCTCGGCTGCCGGTGGCTACGAAGACCAACCCGAAGATCAGCTTGATGCTTCGACGGTCCTCGACCAACTGGGAGAACCCGAACGAACCTTAATCTACTTGAGCTACCTCGAAGGCTACAGCCAAAGTGAAATTGCTAAAAAACTCGAAATGCCCCTGGGCACTGTCAAAACTAAAATGAGAAATTCGCTTCGTTCTTTACGAACGATGTTCGCTTAATCTAATATTAATCATGGATATAACCTCCTACATAGCATCAGGCATTTTGGAAGCCTACGTGCTCGGCGAAGTCTCGCCGCAGGAGGCCCGTGAAGTATCTTGTCTTTCCAGTATCTATCCTGAAATTCAAACGGAACTCGAAAGTCTTCAAGCAGGACTTGAAGGCCTAGCCTCCAGCTTCGAAAAAACGCCTCCCCCCGCCCTTAAAGCTTCTATCCTCGCTGCGCTTGATGCAATCGAAGATGAAGACGAAACGCCTATTGCGATGGCTCCTCAGGTGTCAGAGCATATAGGAGAAAAAGCTGATGAATCGGCTGTCGTTAAACCGATGTTTAGCCGCTGGTATGTTCAGGCTGCCGCTGCTGTAGCATTATTGCTCGGCGGTTTATACCTCGGTCAGCAAATGATGAATGGTCAGATCGAAGGCATGGAAAATGAGATCGCCTCATTGCAGCAAGGCCAGAATACACTCCAGGAGCAACTAGACGCACGTTCAAGTGATATTGCGCTTTTGACAAAACCTTCCAGCAAAATCATCGACCTCGCTCCTCAGCCAAAAGCAAATGGCGCAACGATGAAAGTCTTGTGGCAGCCAGAAACTGGCGAGTCCTACTTTTTGGCAACAACACTTCCTGCCCCACCAAGCGATAAAGATTATCAGCTTTGGGCCCTTATCGAAGGTAAACCTGTAGATCTCGGTGTTATTCCGCGCGATGCAAATGGCATTATAAAGATGAAAGGCACCGGACGTGCCGATGCCTTTGCTGTAACGCTCGAACCTAAAGGAGGATCTGTGAATCCTACTTTGGCAGATTTGCTCGTGCTTGGAGAAGTGGGTTAGATCATCGATCGCTGGACAAACATGATCTTGGTACCTGAGCAGCTTTCTTTTTAGAAGAAACATGTACATTTGGGTATGAGATATATCATGCTACTATTGAGTGTATTGCTCTTCGCCTGTGGGAGTCCTGCTCCAGAAAAAAAGAAAGAGGCAAGTGTTACTAAGCCTGCAAAACCTAAGATACTATTTGTTTGTAGCAATATTTCGGCTGTGGACGGCAAGCCTAACGGGACATTTTTATCAGAAATAGCGGTTCCTTTTATCAAATTTCAAGAGGCTGGATATGTGGTAGATATCGTATCGCCGCTGGGCGGAAAAGTGCCTGTTTATTATAAATTCGATACAACGGAGGTCATCGCAAGGGCAATGGAAACGAAATATTATCAACAAAAAATCGCCAACTCCATGAAGCCTCAACAGATCAGGCCGAAGGAATATGGTGCAGTCATTATCCCAGGAGGCTATAGCCAGT
>JBGCFB010000025.1:0-17720 GCA_045106685.1 Bacteroidia bacterium
GCTGCAAGCAGATGGTGATATCGTCGCGACGGACGGAATATCAGCCTTGAGTTTCGCTGAAGTAGTTGCTGACAGTTACTACGTGGCGATCTTCCACCGCAATCACCTCGGCATCATGACAGCCCAGCCTATCCTGCTCGATACCACAGGTATTTCGCTTGATTTTAGTGATCCTGCGACAGCGGTTTTGGGTAGTAACGCCTCTCGCAACATTATGCAAGGAGCAGCACTCCTCATCGGAGGCGACGCTGACCACAACGGCCAGGTCCAGAACACCGACAACGTCATGCAATGGATTCCTGAAGTAGGTACAAGTGGCTATAAATCAGCTGATTACAACCTCGATGGTCAAGTACAAAACTCCGACATGATCTATCTCTGGATACCAAATGCAGGAAAGGGAACGGCGGTGCCGCGGTAAAGGAAGAAAATATTGAATTGAATCGCCGATTAGTCTTTTTTAAAGATTAGTCGGCGATTTGCGTGTTTTGTATAAAATTATTCTGACTGAAAACTGGATACAGTTTTGACAACTTTATAATCATTAATACGGCAGGCAGAAACACTTCCAGTAACCGTGTTCAGCGTTATTTCTGCACCAAAATAATCCGCTTCATTGTAGTCAATACGATTGGTAAATTTATAAGTATCATTGTCTATTCTGAATTCATCAAAAATGATTCCGCGAGACGTAGGATCAAATTTCATTCTAAATAATTGCCCCTCTTTCACAATATACATCGTGTCTAGATAGCGATCTCTTTCTATTGGCTGCCCTAAAAATGCATCGTGCTCAGTAACGACAACGGAATCAACATAGGTCGTTCCCTCCCAGTCAAAATAGTCTTCAACCATAAACTTTGAGATCAGCGAATCACTACCACGTATCAATTTCAAATAATATGTCCCTGAGTTAAAAACTCCCAATCGATGGTTTCTTGATCGATTATGCCAGTGTCTAGGGTGCACGTCTTCAAATGTAGGGTTCTGCGAAACGTATATAAAAAATGGCTCTGGCGAATCGGTCAAGACATCCCAATTTACAATGACAGCAGGGTCAGAAAGCGTTTCGTCCAATTTAGGGCTTGTCAGAACAAAACCTTCATCTACAGAAGTATCGCTAAGTTTTATCTTCTTACTACGAGGGTCAACCCTAGACGGGTCATCACAAGCGAAAAAGATAAGTGATGCAAGCAGGAGGATAACTGATCGTCTGACCATGTGAAGGAATGTGAGTTGAGGTGGTTCTAGTAAAAACGTTCAAACACACTGGACGGTGGCTTGGCCATTTTTTCCCTACTTCACCATCACATCCAGCATCGCCTTTCCTTCCAAGCTTCCCGTCAGTCGATCGCCGCGCTGCACAGGCCCTACGCCCGCCGGCGTGCCCGTAAAGATCAAATCTCCAGGCTCAAGGGTAATGAATCCACTGAGATATGAAATCAGATATGCACATGGAAAAAGCATCATCGCGGTGTGTCCTTCCTGGCGGAGTTCGCCATTGACGGAGCAGGTGTAGCGAATATCCGCGAGGTCTGGGAAGTCGCTAACTGGCATAAATTCTGTAATCGGCGCAGAGCCGTCAAATCCTTTGGCGAGTGCCCAGGGCAGGCCTTTGGCCTTGGCTTTACTTTGGAGATCGCGCGCTGTGAAGTCGATCCCCAAACCGATGGCTTCCACATAGCTTGTAGCCTCTGCTTCAGCGATGTTTTTGCCTTTCTTTCCGATCCTCAGGACCAGCTCACATTCATAATGTACATCCTCCGAAAACGCAGGGTACTCAAATGCCTCGCCCGGCTGGAGGAGGGCTGTAGGCGGCTTTGTAAAAATAAGCGGATCATCCGGGATTGGATTATTCAGTTCTTCAGCATGCTTGGCATAGTTACGGCCTATACAGAGGATTTTCATATTTCTGAGGATTTAGGACAAAAGTGTAATTTTTTTCAGAAAAAGTGTTGATGAAAATGAGAGAAGGCCGTCTAACGGGTTACACATGAATTTTTACCCAAAACACCATTAACATTTTAACATCATGAAAAATCTAATCACCCTTTGTCTCATTCTGCTAACTGCAGGTTTTACATTTGCTCAAACTCAACCAAACACAACAAACGGAACTCCCACTCAAGGGACAGGCGGCTCTTCACCAAGTATGGGCTCCTCCAATACAGGTATAGGAGCACCAACACCAACGGCGCACATGCTTCATGTAAAAGGCGCATTTTCTAATTCATCTGCACTATTCTCAGAAAACACCTCTTCTGGTTCAAATGGCACTGCCATTGAAGGTTATTCTTATCAAGGAAAATCAGTTTGGGGCCGTACAGACTGGGGAATCGGCGTGTATGGTTCAGCAACTGCACCTTTCGGTTATGCTGGCCTTTTTGAAGGACGAGTAGAAGCCAATATCTCTGGCGTTCAGGCCGCGATATCAGGCATTAATGCAACAAACGGATACGGTCTGTATGGATCATCTCAAACAGGCACAGCCATTTATGGTCATTCTGTAAGCGGCTATGCTGCACGCTTCGATGGCGATGTCGAACTTGGAACAATCAACGCCAATCTTGTAAGCGGGGAGGCATCTTTCAATGCTGCTTCTGGTCCATCGACAGGTGCATCGCTTCAGCTTTTCCCAAACACTGACGCCAACAACGCTGGAAGCTTATCACTTATAGCAGGCTCAGGAAATATTGGCGACATCCGCTTTCAGCGTTTTGATAATGGGAACCTGAACACCAATATGTTTATTCAATCTGACGGAAAGATTGGTATCGGCGCAGTGAATACGACTGCTTCTGGCTTCCGTCTGTATGTACAGGAAGGGATCGCTACGGGCCGCGTGAAAGTGGATCAGACGTGGGCAGATTATGTGTTTGAAGAAACATATGATCTCTTACCACTTGAAGTTGTTGATAGCTTTATCGTAGCCAACGGGCATCTTCCAAATACACCTTCTGAAGCTGAGATTGTTCAAAACGGTGGCTTTGAGTTGGGCGAAATGACTGTCAACCAGCAAGAGAAGATTGAGGAATTGTTTCTCCATTTGATCAATATTCAGAAACGAATGGTAAATATGGAGGCATCGCTTGAGGCTACTCAGCAAGAAAATGCCCAACTTAAGGCTGCTTTAGAACAGTCACCCTCTACTAATTCATCAACCAATGAAAACAACTAAATCTATCACCCTCAAAAGCCTGTTGGGACTTCTTGTCCTGACAGCGCTTCTCGGGGCCTGCAAGCAACCTTGCGATGACCCGACCGATATGGAATGCCCTAATTTTGATCCTTGCTTTGGCGAGGTGTGGGTAGAGCCTGAGATTGTGATTAAGGAGATGCTTTCCAGTAAAGGAGACACCTTTTATCACACCATTACAGATACTACGGTATCGACATCAGACTTAACCTCATTTTCAACCAACGTTGAATATGAGTCTTATTCTTGGACGATAGGTTCAGACCCTCGGTCTTTTGACAAAAAAGAAGTGCGACTTCATTTTCTAGGATTCACAGGAAATGTACCAGTAACATTTATCGGAAAAAGGAAAGCTCAACCTTGTTTTCCTGACAAACCTTTAATCGATACACTTCATAAGATCATGACTGTAGTTCCATATAACGCTTCTAGTATCGTAGGTCGATACTTTGGTCATGTTGAAGGAAGCCCAGAGGACACTTTCACTGTTTCTGTCTGGGTAGATACGACTAGCCTTGAAAATTCTGAAATTCCCAGAATCGCAGCTCCTAGCATCTGTGGCAACTATGAATGGTATGATGGCCAAAAGTCTCTCGGCTATGCGTCGATTAGCGTTGACGCAATCAACAGAGTCATTGGTGGTTGCATCCCATTCGAAGCAGTAGCCAGACTTGATCCAAGCGATAAAAACGCCCTCACCATGCAGTATCGTTTTACTCCTTCCGGCGATCCTGATGATGCCCCCGGACCTGCAAGCACCTTCGTCGGAAGACGTATTCAATAACCCATTTTAATCTCTTAACCCATTAACATCATGAAAAATTTACTTCTCCTCAGCATCTTCATGCTGAGCCTGGCAAGCTATGGCCTTGCCCAATGTGACCCAAACGGAATCAGTACCGATCCCGATAACCCTGTTAATCCAGATCAGCCAGAAAAGACTAATACGTTTTTCGATTGGCAGGCAAAGGACTATGATATGTACCAAACGATAAATGGTGACGGGAAAGCTACTTCGATCCCTGCACCCTTTAATCAGATTGACAATATCAATGTCGATCCAATCTATGGAGCAGACTTTCGTCCTGAAGATGGTTGGGAATTGCTTGCGCAAAACCTTGGGTACGAAGATGATGGCTCAATCCGTACTGACCTAACCAACCCCTATGTTATATTATATAATAAGTATACTGGAAAGCTTCGTGTATTTTTAGCAGTAGGTGATAAAGATCAGGATTACCAAGCTGCTGAGTTACTACTAATGCTCGCCGATGAAGGAGGTAAAAACCGAGCAGTCATGGGTCATGCTGATGCGCTTATGGAGCCTGTGCAAACGTTTGACCCAGGTAACCAAATGGCTGCTGTTCAGATGTTTATAAATGAGGATAATAAATGGCTGACTGCTGAGTACCAAATGGCTTATGATCCCTGCGTATGTAATGAGGGGAATAAAAAAGTATTTATTCAAGCGAATCTGATTGATTCGGCAAGGATTACATTAAATGGCAGCATTAACGGAACCATTACTCCAATAGAAGTTAAAAATAAAAAGGTAACCTCTTCAGGTGTAACACTGAAAGGTGCTTCAGCATTCTTTAAGAAAACAGGTAGTAAAATTAATTCCGTAGGGAAAGTGTATAAGGATACAAAAGCATTTTGGAAAAGCATTAAATCAATTGCTGATTCTTCAGGCACTAGGCCTCAGAGTGAAAAAGATCAAATGAAAGCAGCTTTGGATGCGATTACAGGCCGATTGGAGAAAGAGCAGCCTACTAAAGTTGACCCACGTTATACGAGCAGTTCAAGTTCTGGCAACTCTGGAAGTGCTGGTGGAAATGGAACTGCGGGAAAAATTATTTCACTAGGATTAAAAGCTGTGCCTTTTATAGGAGATGCGCTTGGAGTATTAAACTCACTTATTGGAGGAGGAAGCGCCCCTAGTGCTGGACCTCAAAAAGTAGTCTTTGGTCCATTAGCAACAGAATCAAAACTCACAGCCTCAGGCTATATCGCTTCTTCACGCACGTTTAAAACCATCACATTTGACATGCCTGGAAGCTCCAACCTAGAACCGGATGGGCAATACCCTTATTATAATGAAGCGCTAGGGATCATGAACGTTATTCAAAGGCCGCAAATAACACATCGTATTTATAATGACTTGGTTTTGCCTCCCGGTGTTGATGATGATAACTTGAGTGGAGTAAACTTCATTGAAGTTGATCGTGTTCATCAGCTTGAACTATCAGAAGACTTACTCTATGCTATAAACCCAGCACTAGGAATAGATGAAGAAGAATCAGACATGCTCGCTGCATTATTTGTAGAAGTTGAATATGGGCCAGTAGTTGAAACAAAGGGGGCAATCAAGGTAGGTGATCGTCTATACAGAACACCGTTCCTCCCACTATCATGCCTCAACGGCTACATCATGGAGCTTCATAAAGGAAGTACTTCGCTAAATTATCACCTTGATCCTCAAATGAGCTTTAGTAATGTCTTTGTTCAAATAGCTGCGTCATTAGAAAGGTCTGATAACCCTGATGCCAGTTCAATTATTTATTCGGCACGCTATAAAACTGATACTCATACCTCAGAATCCATAGGAACTGATTATTGGGAAAATATTGTAACCACTCCCAAAACCAATCCGCTCGCAATCATCGAAGGAGAAAACATCCGCCTTGAAAATCGCCAACTCGCCGCAGGCGAGATTATCTACGCCACACAGTCGATCACCATCGGGCCGAATGTGACAGTCGTGGGTGGCGGACGCGCGGAGCTGATCGCGGGTGATGAGGTCATCATCGAGGATGGCATCGATCTGGACGAGCATATCGATATCAAAACAGGCTATCCGACTCCTTGCCAGGCTATTGTTCCTCAAGCTACTCCCGATCAGATCCAGGCGATGTGTAGTTCCGATTCCTATCAGGAGCGTGCAAACAAAAGGCTTGAGTCAGAGCAATCTACGGAAGTGCAGCCAGGCCTTACTCCCAAAGCGAATTCACCTTTTGAACTCTATCCAAATCCAACACAGACTGAGTTCACGGTAAGCTTTTCAGTTGAAACATCGGCCACCATTTCACTGGAAGTCTTTGACATGGTAGGCCGACAGGTGCTTAAGCCGATTTCGGAAGAAAATCACCCAGCAGGGTCACATACAAAAATGGTTGACCTACAGGATTTGCAGGTTGGAGTGTATAATGTGCAGCTTTCTATTGATGGAAAAAAGCATAGTATGAAGCTCGTAAAACAGTAAACTATCCTCTTTTAAGTACCTAACCAAATAAAAACTGGTGTCATTTCGAGCCGCGAAGCTGGCGAGAAATCTTGCCTTTCAGCATGCTAAGTCGACAAAGTCAAGATTTCTCACCTAGCTTGCCCTGAGCGACGCCGAAGGGTTCGAAATGACAAAAAATTTTGAGTGTGGGGTTTCTTTTGACCACTTACTTAAAAAACCAAAACCTCCCAACAAGCACATAGCCTGTTGGGAGGTTTTTTACTGAATATCGTAAGACAAACAGCGACGTTTTTTTTACTGTACAACCAATTTACGCACGACGACATCACTGCCTAGTCGCAAGTGAAGGGCATAGGTTCCACTTGGGAGGTTGCGAACAGAGACCCGGAGCTGCTGTTCGCCTGCGGCGAAGCGACGAGGCTCAAGCGCCCGCACATTGCGTCCTGTCATGTCGACGATTTCCAGTTCGGCTTCTGCACCAGTCTCCAGACTAAAACGGCAGGTAACCGCTTCGCTTGCAGGGTTGGGGTACATCTGGAACGGTATATCTCCCATGAGTGGACCATTACTTACAGGCTCCAGCGAACGGCTGCCGGTAGCGACGTGCACGCCCCACTTTGCAGCGCCGATCAAGCCTGATGCATTCGTAGCTGCTGATATTTTGTTACTACCTACACCAAACACTGCTAGGATATCATTACCATTACCATCTATTGCATTGAAGACAATTCTATCATCAAGTCGGGAGTAATTAGGCACGGTGAGTTTATCCTGATTGCGCATGATGTTGATTGTATCTGAATTCAGATTCATGCCCAGCATATAATATCCTCCATCGCCGGGGTTGATCGGCTCGTCGGTAAAGTAATCGAAGGCCATGATATGCGGAGAGTTTTTGGAAAAAGCAGGTTCTCCAATATTCTCACCCGGATCAAGCTGCCCCACCAATAAATCGATCGTTCCTTCACCAAAATTATTGGCACCATTGTCCCACACTTTCAGAAAACCGATGGTCCAGAAAGTAAGGTCGGGACCGCTCACATTGCGAATACGGTTAAAGGCATCGAAGGCAAGATTTTCACCCGAATAATCAAACTCCATCGCATCGGCATAGAGCATTCCACTGAAACTCACACCTTGCGTATAGGTCGGATTGTAGAGTCTATAGCGTGCTCCACGGATTGGGTTGGAATCTAAATCGTATACATAAATCGATGTGTCTACGGAAGTTTGAAAAGCCGCAAGACGGCGCCCGTCCTTCGAAATAACTGCGTTTTCCCACACCGGATTAACACTCAATCGATTGATTTGAGGACTGGCAGTGGTAGGGTTATCGATCGTATACATATGGCCATCTGATCCGACTATCACAGCACGGCTGCCATCATCGGTTACGCTGACTTTGTGAAAATGGTCAAGCGTTGTAAGCGGGCTAAAGCTGTTTTGGCTACCATTCACATCAGAGACATAGAGCGTGTTAGCATCTTGTAGGTTTACGTCGGTGCTGATAAGGAACTCTGGGCCAGGATTTGGCGTCAGGTTACCTGGAGGAGGAGTTGGGGTTTGACCGCCTCCGCCGCCGCCACCTCCGCCACCGCCGTTCGGATCGAAGATTTCGACCTGATCGAAGGCTGCCTTGGCTGCGTTTACTTCAGTAGAGTTAGCTCCGTGGTTTTCTTCTGCTGCACGCACGACAGCGAGGCGCAAATCTATAAAGCGCGATGAACGCGTCAAGTAGCGCGAGAGGGCCTTATAAAAGACCTTTTCTGCTTTTGCTCTATCCACACCATTCGCAGTTGCAAAAAGATAGAATGCGCGATTCGGAATTCCAGAATTGATATGTACACCACCGTTGTCCTGACTGCCCGTATAGCGTTCCGAATATTTTTCAGGCTGCCATCCGGCATTAAAGTCATTTTGCGCGGCACCGTTATGAGGATTTTGCATATCACGGAGAGAGCCACCATTTCGCATAACATCCTCACCTATTTTCCAGTCATCACGATCTACCATAGCTCCAAAAATATCGGCAAAGGATTCGTTGAGGGCTCCAGATTCATTTTTATATTCAAGATTGGCTGTTTCCTGGACTACACCGTGTGACATCTCGTGTGCTGCGACATCAAGGCCGCGAGCCAAAGGCTGGAATACGGTTCTTCCACCGCCATAAAAAATTGCCTGTCCATTCCAGAACGCATTATCAAGGCCTCCTCCATCGTCATCAGCTACATTGATAAATGACACGATATCACCGCCACCTCCATTGATGGAATTACGGCTGTGCGTCGTACGGAAATACTCGTATGAAGTGATCGCGTTAAAGTGTGCTGACACCGCTACTGTACTCCAACTTGTACGGCTATTTGAAGTAACATCCCTGTAGTTAGGGCTACTCAATGACGAGTTATTCATATCGGCGGTGATGATGATACCATCACCAAGGTCAGGCACTTGTGTCTGAGAGCCAGTATACATTTGACGACTCGCATCGACCATCATGTATTGGTTGGTGTTTGCTTCGAATACGCCAAAATTGCGGGATACATTTTTCAGGTCTCTTCCGCTTCCACCTACAGGTCCTACCGTACAAGTGTGATCATAGGCAAAGACGACTTTCCCATCTTTAGCATCAACAAATACCGCCCAACGCGCCATGAAATTAGGACGCATGTCGAGGTAATATAGTAGACGTGCTTCATTGTTTGTTTCTTCTCCTTTGTAAACAATCAGCTCGGCCTTGTGCTCAGGATATTGGAGCAGCTTGCGTTCGATCGGACGTAGATATCGGACTGGCGTGTGCTTACCGACCTCTTCCAGTGCAGCGTCAATCGCGACTTGCTCGGCGACATTCGCCTGCGTAGGCGGCATGGTATTGCTTGCCTTATAACGCCCTGAAAAAATGACTTGGCCGTTTTGTGTAAAATTCACCGCAATGTCAGAACCCCAAACCGGAACGCCGTTCCATTGCTGACTCAGACGTACCGTTCCCTCATCGACCGAGCGAATTTGAAATTCGGCTTCCGGATCATCGATGCCAATCATATCATGGATATCCTGCAAAAACAGGATCGCTGAAGCACCAGGATCTGAAGGAATATTTTTTGATGCGGCTGGTTTTGTTTCCAGAAAAATAGGCAAGCCAGCCTCGTCGCGAGCGAGCACGCGCACGTCGGGATGCTTATTCGCTGCGATCTTGAGTTTTATCGCGCCTGCAATTCCTTTGTAAGGACTGGGCGAGGGCGAGGTAGCGGTTCTGCCGTCAATATCCATGTAAGGAAGGCCCGGTTTTGTAGGCACTGTACTCCGCGCGGATTTCTCCTCGAAGGTACGTTGCCCAAGAGCCATGCCGCATGTTAAGGCGATGAGGCATGTGATGTGTAAAAGCTGTTTCATTGTTTTTTGGCTAAGTAAAGGCGTCATCTTATTCGTCAGGACTGGTCGTTTCAGCAGCTGTAGGAGCTGGGCCCTGAGCCTTCATAATAGGCTTAAGGCGATCATAGAACGCGTCGAGTGTAGCAAATCTTTCCTTTTGGGATGTATCCCATACCATCTTTGTCACACCTTCGGGGCTATGTAATTCCAAAAAGCGGTACATATTTCCTGGTTCATTTGGTGCGCCGTCCCAGTCGAGGCTGTCGGCCGCGGCAAAAAGTGCCTTCATGGTCTTTTTGGAAATTTTGCCTACGGCCTGCAAGGCCGCAGTCGGCTCACCGGAAACGCCCCAGAGGCGGCCATTGTCGAGGAGGGCCCATTGGGTGACGGCACCGGTGTATCCACCACCCGATCCGAATCGCATTTGACGACCTTCGAAGGTGCTGGGATCGATGTTTTTGGTACTTTTGCAGGCAAACACCAAACAGAGTGGCATTAGGATCCAGGCAAGTATATTTTTTTTCATAGAAATCAAATTGAGCCTCAGATTAGTAATAAATCCCAAAAGCTCAAAAAATGAAATTCCCAATCGGGATATTTATATGCAAGCAAAAAGCGATAA
This sequence comes from Bacteroidia bacterium, assembly GCA_045106685.1. Taxonomy (GTDB): domain Bacteria; phylum Bacteroidota; class Bacteroidia; order J057; family J057; genus JAUIGE01. The sequence continues at coordinate 10,435 of JBGCFB010000025.1, forward strand.
AATAGAATGGGGCTTCGTCATATTGACGGCGATAGCGGCGTATTTCCACTTCCAGGGCGAGCGTCTTGGCTCTCAGGCGATGACCTTTCTGGGGGCATCGGTCGTGCTCTATTATGTGATGCGCGGCGTACTGTATGGACGTGCGTTACCAAAGGCGAAAGCCTTTGCGGCTTCAGGCTTCGTGCTCTTTGCTTACTGCGCCTTTCTGGCGATTTTCATTTTGTCTTTTTTGCTCAAAGTGCCCGATATCGCCAGTCGATTACCGCTGCTGCTATATGCGGCTCCTATTCCGATAGTAGCACTTGTGTATCGCCTTATGAAGCATGATCGCAGCGAATGGTTGCCCTTTGTGGTGCGGATTGCGGTTGGAGCGGGATTGGTGTTGGGTCTGGGAAAATGGTTGTAATATCAGTTAAAAACCTTTTCAAATACGGCGGTATGTGTACCGCCGTATTTGAAAAAGATTGATCGATTTATTTTTGATCCTCAAGCGCTTTTTTAAGTGCCTCGATTTCCTTTTGCTGTTGTAAAAGGTATAGTGTGAGTTCCTCTATTTTTTTCAAAAGAACTGCATCATTCGCACCCAATACCACACCATCCTCTGCGACCTCAGCAGCCGAAGGCACTTCTGGCAGGTGGCCATTTTCCTCAATATATGTTTCTACTTCAGAAAGCGGACGTAGTTCATAATCCTTATTGAACACATAGTCAGGCCAGTTTTCACTCACCTGAACACGCACCTCTTCAACAAGCATTTTACCATCTACAACCAAAAAATAGGTCGTATCGGCAGGTAAGCGGTTGGTATTGATGCTAACCCGCCCTTTATGATTGATCACAAGGGATTTATCGTTCCAAACGATGAGCGAGTCGCCATCGGGACGGGTCTTATTGGCGGTCATAAAAGTAAGGCCGCCATCGGCCATCAGGATACGGCTGGCTCCGCGTGTACCAAGGTAGCCGTACTCTCTGCCACCATCCAGCAGGTGGCCACCTGCTACCAGATTGACCAGGCCTGAGCCACCAGCAATATCGACCGAAAGGCTGTTGCCATTGGTCGTTCCAAGACGAAACAGGTCGCGCCCCGCGCCATTCATATCAAATCGTGCCTGGGGAGTTCCTGTAAAAAGGCCGATGCGGTTTTCGCCTTGCCCCACCAAATTAATGGCTTCAACCATGGAGATACTAGATCCTTTCGTCCCTACACTCTTACTACCGACGTATAACGACATTTCCCCATCAGCGAAACCAATACGTGAAAAACCACGGGTTCCTGAATAACGGAAATTTGTGTTCCCATTACCGTCTAATCGAGCGTAGCCTCCTGCGGAGATATTGGCTAGGCCATTTCCTCCAGCGACATCGAAAGCAAGATCATTACCATTGTGATCCCCAAAACGCGCAAGTTCGTTTCCAACACCAAAGAAGTCATACTTAAATACAGGTGATTCTTTGAAAAAGCCAATCTTGTTCAGTCCTATACCTCGGATACTAAGCGCTACTTCCTGATTGACTGTTTCGTCCGCTATGGCTTGTGCATTTTTCTTGTCACCTACATACAATTTGATCTCGCCATCATGGAGTCCTATACGGGAGTAACCCCTGGTGCCTAGATATTTGTAATACCTTCTTCCAGTTGAATCCTGAAATGCATAACCTCCTGCAGCCATGTTTACAAGCCCGAGCCCTCCTGCAATGTCCATCGTAAAGGAACTGCCTCCCGAACCGAAACGAATCACCTGAGTACCTGCGCGGTTCACTTCCAGATCATAGGTAGGACTTGAAGTAAACAAGCCTACATTTCCATTACTTGAGGTAGGGTGTAAAACAATATTTCCGTTTCCTGCCCTCAAAACGAGGTCGCGACTGTTGTAGGTGAACAGGGTCATGTCGTCGCCATTTCCATACGAAGCATGCGTTAGATTATGCATCCATCCTCCCGCTGTACCAAATTTAAGATAGGAATAGCTACTGTTTGAATATTGTGGATCCAGGGTGCCTACCTGTATGGTTTGGGCAAAAGAGAAAGAAGCCAACGCTATAAGCAGTGCAAAAACGCTGAGCGATATATATAAACGTTTCATTGGATTATTTTTTTGTGTTTGAAATAAATTAATTGACCTTAACAACCTTGAGCGCTCTGCGGGTCGAGGTTGTGCGGAAGGACAGTATGTATGTTCCGGCTGCCAGGTCCTGAGTGTCAAATCGGACAGTGAAATACTCATCCTGATAAAATGAGTGCATGATTTGCGCATCCATTACCTGCCCTTTTTGACTCACTATCGCGACCTCTACATCCTTATCAGCCTGGTTTACCTTGAAGCTGACGTTTAAATAAGAACTGAAAGGATTGGGGTAGGCTTCCAGTTGACTGAGTTGCTCACCTTTTTCTTCCTTTGCTATAACAAGGTCTTCAAACTCCTCAGTAGCCGATTGCCCTGGATGACTTCTGTTTTCTGCCGCAGCAATACGTGCCGCCGCTGAAGCTGGAGGATTGCTACACTCCATAGGGTGGATACGTACATTTGAGCCGTATTCTGCAAGGAACCCTGGAGCAAGAATGACATAATCACAGTCTGTTATTTCTGTCAAAGGCTCATCGAGTACAAAGGTTGTACCTGCTGGCGGCACTGCGACATTGAAAACATGTGGATTATTGGGATCGCCAAGTCCATTGCTGCTCGAAGGCAAAACCGGGCAGGTAGTATCTGCTTTTTGTGAAGTGTCCACCAGCTCTGGTGCACTGCTCACATGCGAGAGGAAGCCTGTGGCAAGCAAGGTAGGATCATCGGCGCCAAGCCAGTCCTTGAGCAAGCGAGCAAATATTTCGCGGTAGTCATACTGCCGATTTAGTGGCGCTCCATTGTTCAGGTTAGTCAAATCAAGATTTGTTCCACTGACACCGCCGCTTACTCCTTTACCAAATACCATCATCGGCGCAAGTGTACCATGATCAGTACCAAAGTTTGCATTCTGAAAGGCCTTGCGCCCAAACTCAGAGAATGTAACCGTCATTACCCGATCTTCGATGCCCATTGCTGTCAGGTCATCAATGAAGGCTTTCACACCATCGGAAAGCTGTGCCAGCAGATTGGCATGGTTCCCAAGGTGAGTGTTGCCAGACTGTACCTGATTGACGTGCGTGTCAAAACCTGTCATGTCTACCAGGAAGACTTTGGTTTTACTACCGCCGTTGAGCAAGCGCGCTACTGTCTTAAGCTGGTTAGCCAAATAGGTATTTGGATAACTAGCAGAGGAACTGTTTCTGCCATTATTAAAAACACCAGAAATACGAGAAGCATACACCTGACTATCCTGCTCAATACCATAAATATGGTCGAGCATATCGCCGTAATCCGATGCCGGAATATTGGCGATCGGGTCTAGTCCGACTTCAGAAATCAACGTAAAGTAGCCTGCCGGGTCTTGGCCGCTCAGGTTAATAGCAGCAGCGTGTTCATCACTTGTATGAAAGCCCAGTGAGGGCTTTTTATTTCCAAGCTGTATACCCACCGGATCGGGAAGGACCGGAGACGGATTACCGACAATGGCATCATAGCAGAATTGTAGGTAGCGGCCCATCCAGCCATCGCTGATATTGAAATTACCAGGCGTGCCATCACCACCTGTAAGCATAAGGTCGGTCGACTTAAAGTGCGAACGGTTATGCGTGGGATAACCTACACCCTGGATGATGTGAGCATTCCCGGCGTCATACAAGGCTTTTACGCCTGTCATGGCGGGATTAAGGCCTACCTGATCGGCAAGCGGAAGGGTCGAATCCAGCGGAATATAGGCGTTGGAGCCTGAATCCTGGACCCGAATATCGGGGCGAAGGTTGGCATAGGTGCTATACGCATCTACTGGAATGACCATGTTTAGGCCATCATTGCCACCACGCATTTGTATGATTACGAGCGCACGGTTTTGCACGTCATCACAGCTAAGTGCTGTGAGCAGCTTGGACGACTGAAATCCCTGTACAGGAATTGCATTCAACCATAGTGGTGCAGATGCCAGCGTACCCGTTAATCGTAAGAAATCTCTTCTTTTCATCTTTATACTTGTTTAAAGATTACATCAATTGAAACTCAGGGGTGCGCAGCAGTACCTGGATAAACTGATCCGAGGAGGTTCGCACATCTGCATCATCGCCACTATTTTGATAATTAAGCCACTCGAAGTACCAGTTGAGAGGATTCAGGTTATCTAAAAAGATATCGTCGGTCATATATGACCTCCGCGAAGTATCGGCCAGTTCTGGAAAGAGATAATCAATCATTTCATCAACTACTTTTTGAGCATCAGAAGGATCAGAAACATGATTGACATCTTCGATATAGCCTATGCTATTCAGTTGTGTCCCGATGGTTCCGCCCGCGAGAACTTTCCTGCCGGTTACGAGCATTTCTCCGAGCTTGTATCGGGCAATGAGCGTACTGCTGTTGAACCAGGACTTATCGTAATTGGGCGCCTGATAATACGCTGGGTAGCCTGCTACGGAGTCGGGCGCAAATACATTAAAGCTACTGAGGTTCAGGTACACCAGGTTTACAAACCGTCGCCAAAAGGTGTCATAATGCTCCAGAGGCTGTGTCGCAGGATCAGGAATATCCACCTTAAAAAAGGTCATAGCATGACACAGCATTTCCAAAGGAGACTTTATGATCGCTCCTATGGTTTCATCCGTTGCATCACTGTCATCTTCATCAAAAAAGTGCTGGCTTTTTAACAAGCGTGACAAGACTGGCTGAATGTCAAAATTATTATTGATGAAAGTATTGGCGAGTGGGCCAATGATATCGTCTTCGATTTCCTGAGTAATCTCTGCACGCACAAAATAGCGGTATAAGCGCCGGCAGAAGAAGCGGGCAGTTTCATTTTGAGCAAAAATCATATCAATGAAATCACCCAGTTCCCTAAACATGTCTGTCTGACTAGTCGCGCCCGTGATGATCGCATTGCCAAACGCACTACTAAACATCTTGTCGCTCGTGTCATGTTGGCTGAAGATTGCTCGTCCCGCATAAATGCCAGTATCAGGATCTATGTACTGGGAGGTGCGCAAGGCGGTAGTAAAGCCTGAGAAAACCTTAGCTGCTTCTACGACATCGTCCTCCGTATAATTAGTATAATTTCCAGGTCCGGCTTGCGGCCCTTTTCCGATCGTAAACAACTCCAGGAACTCACGTGCATAGTTTTCATTTGGAGCATTTTTTCTATTCAAATTATTGTTGAGATAGACGAGCATCATGTAATCCAGCGTCATCTTCTTGGCAAATTCCTTAAAATTCCCAAGTGAATAATGTTTCATCAGCGCCAGATGATCATAGAATCGGTCGCCGTTTCCGCCACTGATCACATAACTTGCAGTAAACGTGTTGTGCAAAAACAACATCATTTTGTGATTGATCGTGGGGTCGTTCAGTGATTCATTGATCCACCATCCCTGAACGTAGGTTCTGTAAACCAACCCGTTTCCAGAACCTATCCCTACATTGTTTTGAATCCAGGCCTGACCCGTCTGAGGATCGATCGGCTCAGCCATTTGTAATGGTGGTGGCGCCTGAAGAAGCTGATTCACCGCTTGTGCTACCGTTAATTGAGCAGTGCTGTCTACTCGTCCACGAGTATATAACAGACTGCTCCGGCGAAGCAAATGAGCCGCCCTTCGGGTGCCAAGCACACCTGAAGAAGGAGATAAAGAAGCCATCTAAATAAATTAATTGTAAAAAAAATCCGGGCACAGAAATCCATGCCTTTATTCAGTACACATCAGAAATAAGGAAGGGTGAGAATATTTTCTATTTATGCAAAAATAATCAAACATGAAAATTATTATTAATAATTAATTACCAATTATTACTTATTTCGATATATAGTACATATTTTGATTATTGATATATCCAGATACAATGATCCCTCAATTATTGGCAGGTGAATGCCTAAGGCCAAACCTTGCATTCAATAAAAAAAACACCCCACAAATCCGAAGACTCATGGGGTGAAATGGTGTCATCCATTGACTTCCTGTCTGCGCCGCTAAGATCTTTTTCCAAAAAGAAAGACGCGGAAGGAAGCCTGATTAAAGAACGTAGTTTGTTTTACGCAACGGGAATATCCTGACGGGCGGTTTCAAAGCCATCCAACTTGGGAAGACTTACAATCAAAACGCCGTTTTCATACTTCGCTTCAAGCGCTTCCTTGTCGATCGTTTCGTTCAAGGCAAACTCGCGCGAGAAGCCCGAAGGCGTATATTCTTTTCGCTTCCAATTAGCGTTGTCTTCTGCTTTTTCTTCCACAGAGATGCGCAATGTCTGATCGGTCAAGGCGATGATAAAGTCGCTTTTCTCAAATCCAGGCGCAAAAATCTGGAGCTCGAATTTGTCGTCCATTTCCTGGACATTGGCGGGAGGCGTGTTAAACATCGCACCGAAACGTTCCTTCCAGGCTTGCTTGCGAGGATGCTCTCCGTAGCCCTTAAACTGGCCGCCACGATGTACATTCCAATGTTGATGATATGCTCTTCTGTTACACATAAGATTTAGTTTTAAATGGGTGTGATTATTTTTTTGAATGATTGGTTCTGATTTATTCGCTTTAAAATGTTTCGACGTAACGCACATCGCCAACTGGCTGGCGACGACGTGACTGAATGTCGTGAAACAAGGGCTCTGCTGTACGATTGTAAGCGCCGCTCATGCGAGCATCATAGTATCCGTGTGGGTCATAGCCTGAGCGATGCTGGCCATAGGCCATGAAGGATTTTGCCTTGCGGAAGATCGCGTATCCGATCGTCATCACAGCAGCAGCAATAAGCGCTACGAAGGCAATTCGAGCAACGAAAAGAAATACCATGATCCCTATCGCTACCCCAAAAAACATTTTGAAATTTCTCATAACAGTTTAGTGTTTATGGTTAGAAGGTTACGCGCATGCAGGTAGTATGCTTTCCTGTTGTTTGCGTGTTCAATAAGGAAGACGGGGATGGATTGATTTTACTTTAAATTATTTTAATAAAAATTTACCTGGCTTTAAAAAGCCAGGCAATAGTGATATTAATAAAGGCTAAAGCCTGAGAATTTAGATAGGTAGCTTTAGCTTCTTTATCTTTCATTATTGCGAGGTCATTTATGGCCTCGCAATAATCGAGTAGGAGATGAGGGCAAATTTACTTCACGTGAGTAAACTTGGCCTCATCGTCCTCTCACACCACCGTGCGTACTCTCGTACACGGCGGTTTCTTTAGGTGTTTAACCGAAGATAGAGGGTGTTGAAGTCTTGTA
>JBGCFB010000250.1:0-39820 GCA_045106685.1 Bacteroidia bacterium
AATAGCAATTCTGTCATAACGCCCGTGATACCTGACACGCGCCGAGTCATACTTGACACTTTGTCAGGAATTGTGGCAGTGGCATATTTTTCGTTTAGGGCGGGCATAAAACGAAAATTCTTTTCACGTTTTTAACCTTTATAAAAACACTCAAAACGATGGCAGTTAACATTAAGCCTTTAGCAGATCGCGTAGTGATCGAGCCAGCTGCAGCGGAGGAGAAAACCGCAAGCGGCATTTTTATCCCTGATACCGCCAAAGAAAAGCCACAGCGTGGTTCCGTAGTTGCAGTAGGTCCTGGTAAGAAGGACGAGCCAACTACTGTAAGCGTAGGCGATAATGTTTTGTATGGAAAGTATGCCGGTACAGAACTCAACATCGACGGGGTAGATTACCTCATCATGCGTGAGGCTGACCTCCTGGCAATTGTCTAATCCTAGTTTCAAATTTCAGGTTAAAAGTTTAATGTTCTTTTTTTACTAAACCTGAAACATTAAACCTCAAAAACTTTAAACTAAACAATAATGGCTAAGCATATAGAATTTAAGTCAGACGCCCGTGACCGCCTCAAGCGCGGTGTGGACGCATTGGCAAATGCTGTGAAAGTTACCCTCGGCCCTAAAGGTCGTAATGTAGTTATTGACAAGAAGTTCGGTGCACCTGCGATCACCAAGGATGGTGTTTCTGTAGCACGTGAAATCGAACTTAGTGATGCTGTTGAGAACATGGGCGCTCAGATGGTGAAGGAAGTTGCTTCCAAAACTGCTGATATCGCTGGTGACGGTACTACTACCGCTACTGTTCTTGCTCAGGCTATGGTACGTGAAGGACTCAAGAACGTATCTGCTGGTCACAATCCAATGGAACTAAAGCGTGGAATTGATGCCGCGACTAGAGTCGTGGTTACTGAGTTGAAGAAAATGTCAAAAGACATCAGCGACTCAAAAGAGATCGCACAGGTGGCGACTATTTCTGCAAACAACGACCTCGAGATCGGCCAGTTTATCGCTGATGCGATGGACAAAGTAGGCAAGGACGGTGTTATCACTGTTGAAGAAGCCAAAGGCCTTGATACCTACCTTGAGGTAGTAGAAGGTATGCAGTTTGACCGCGGTTACCTTTCTCCGTATTTCGTTACTGATGCAGAGAAAATGGAAACTGAGCTTGAGAACCCTTACATCTTGTTGTTTGACAAGAAGGTAAGCAACATGAAGGACCTTCTGCCAGTGCTTGAGCAGACTGTACAGACAGGACGCCCACTCTTGATCATCGCTGAAGATGTAGAAGGAGAAGCACTTGCTACCTTGGTAGTAAATAAAATTCGTGGCTCACTCAAAGTAGCTGCTGTTAAAGCTCCTGGCTTTGGTGATCGCCGCAAAGCGATGCTCGAAGATATCGCCATCCTTACTGGTGGAACTGTTATCTCTGAAGAGCGTGGATACAAGCTTGAGAACACTACCCTCGATATGCTGGGTACTGCCAAGAAGGTATCGATCGACAAGGATAACACGACCCTCGTAGAAGGTGCTGGTGCGAAGGATATGATCAAGGCTCGTGTGAACCAGATCAAAGGCCAGATCGAAAATACAACTTCTGATTATGACCGTGAGAAGCTTCAGGAGCGTCTTGCCAAGCTGAGCGGTGGTGTTGCTGTACTGTATGTAGGTGCTGCGACTGAAGTTGAAATGAAAGAAAAGAAGGACCGCGTAGACGACGCACTTCACGCTACCAAAGCTGCGGTAGAAGAAGGAATCGTACCAGGTGGTGGTGTTGCTCTAGTTCGCGCTATTGCTTCTCTCAAGCCAGGAAAAGGCGGTATCAACGATAATATTCTCAAAGGAGAGCAAGGCGTAGGTGTAGCCATCGTACGTCGCTCACTCGAAGAGCCACTTCGTCAGATCGTATTGAACGCAGGCCTTGAGGCTGGTGTAGTACTGAATGCTGTCGCCCTTGGCGAGCAGGTAGACTACGGTTTTAATGCACGCACAGAGGTTTATGAGAACTTCTTCGAAACTGGTATCATCGACCCAACCAAGGTGACTCGTTCAGCTTTGGAAAATGCTTCTTCTATCGCCAGTATGCTCCTCACCACTGAGTGTGTCATCACTGACGAGCCTGAGCCAGAAGCGCCACACAGCCACGGTCCTGACATGGGTGGAATGGGTGGAATGGGCGGCATGATGTAAACCATTCATCATTAGTCATTAATTCATACATGATAAATGACTAATTGAAAATGAATCATAATTAGAAAGGCTACTTCTTCGGAAGTGGCCTTTTTTTTATTCGATACTTGATCCTCGATCCTTGTTGCTATCGTATGGTTTTCAAAAAACGATCTATTGTTTTTTTCTTGTCGGATTAACGTGTTTTAGCCTTGGAAAAGGATTCTTTCTCTTCATTTTTCGAAAAGGTGGACGCATATTCATCCTAAAGCCAAACGCCAGCAGCTAATAGCCAACAGCCTAAACAGTTGCCAAATTTTTATATCTTGGAAAGGAATATTTTAATCAACCACGCTATGAATACAGGATATATAGTTGCCGCAATCGTTGCTATTGTAGGTTCCGCAGTCATGATTTATGCCACCCGCAATCTTCTTAACGCTAATAAGAAGCGTCAGTCCGGGAAGAAGCGCCGGAGGCGTTAGGCATTCATCATGAGATCATTTGTCATTAGATCGTGACACATGACTAATGATCCATTAATAAGCAGGTGTGTAAAGTGTCTGCCATTTCGCCACGCAAATTATGCCAGGCTGTCAATGGCACGTATTGTGATATATGGGGCTTGAAAAACGAACACAAACACGCTATTTATGGCAAAAAATAAAGCCCCCATGAGTGACGAAGCAGTACAAAATCCGGTAGAGGAAATGGAGCAGGAGCAGTTGGGAACCGAAGCCGTTTCTGATGAGCAAACTGCCGAGGATCAAGCCTCCGCCAGCACGCAAGATGCTGATAATAAGGAAGATAGTGGCGATGCGGAGTTGGATGCTATTCGCCTGAAAGCAGCCCTTGATGAAGCGGAAGAGCGTAATATGCGCCTCAATGCCGACTTTGTTAATTTCCGTAAGCGCAAAGAAAAAGAAGTTCTGGAAACCGTTCAGTATGCCAACCAGCATTTACTGAAGGAACTATTGCCTGTGCTCGATGATTTTGAGCGCACCCTTACAGCAATGGATAAATCTGACAATCTGACGGCCATTAAGTCAGGAATCGACGGTGTGAATCGTAATCTGCATCGAATTCTTACGAAAATCGGCCTTGAGCCTATTGGTACTGAGAAAGGAGATGAGTTTGATTCAAACTTTCACGAAGCCATTACGACGATATCGATGGGAGAGGAGAATGAAGGTAAAGTCGTTGATATCATTGAAAAGGGTTATCGCCTTCGCGAACGTGTTGTACGTTACGCCCGCGTGGTAGTAGGCGAGTAATTCAAGGCGCTTTTTAGAAAAAAATCATGGCAAAACGAGATTATTACGAAGTCCTGGGTGTCGATAAAGGTGCCGCAAAAGAGGATATCAAAAAGGCTTATCGCAAGCTCGCGATGAAGTTTCACCCGGACCGTAATCCGGGCGATAATGCTGCAGAAGAGAAGTTCAAAGAAGCTGCCGAAGCATATGATGTCCTCAGCGACGAACAGAAGAAAGCGGCTTATGATCGTTTTGGTCATGCTGGAGTAGGCGGAGCCGCAAGCGGCCCTGGTGCCGGTGGCGCCAACTATCAGGACTTTGGCGATATCTTCGGTGATATATTTGGAGGGGGAAGCCCCTTTGGAGATTTCTTCAACGGAGGGAATCCCGGCGGAGCTGGTGGCGGTGGTCGTCGTCGCAGAAGACGCGGACAGCCCGGTGCTGACCTGCGTGTTACTCTGAACCTTACCCTTGAGGAAATCGCTACTGGTGTCGAGCGTAAACTTAAGCTCAAACGCTTTGTTGCCTGTGATACCTGTACGGGAAATGGCGCAGCAAACAGCGATTCGCTGAGCACATGTCCGACCTGTAATGGTATGGGAGAGGTACGCCGTGAAGCGGGAGGAGCTTTCTTCCGCCAGATTGTCGTCGATACGTGTCCTACTTGTCAGGGAGACGGCCGCATCATTACCCAGAACTGTGGCACTTGCCATGGACAAGGACGCGTTCAAAAAGAAGATGTCGTTTCGCTCAATATTCCTGCTGGAGCTTCCGAAGGTGAGCGCTATCGCATGGAAGGAAAAGGTAATGCAGGTTTACGCGGCGGTCCTGCCGGTAACTTGTTTATTGATATTAAAGAAAAGGAACACGAGGTATTTGAGCGCAGCGGAAATGATCTTCTGTTAGAACATTATCTCAGTTTTCCTGACGCCGTTATGGGCGCTCAGGTTGAGGTTCCTACGCTTGGAGGAGGGAAAGTGCGTTTTAAGGTGCCTTCAGGGACCTTGCCCGGAAAAGTCGTTCGCCTTCGTGGTAAAGGCTTACCAAGTCGTGATGGTTATCGCAAAGGCGATTTATTGGTACAACTCAATATCTGGACTCCGAAAAAAGTCACAAAGGAAGAGCAGCTCATCCTTGAGAAGCTCAATAAGTCTGACAACTTCAAGCCAGGAACTGGCCGTAAAGGGTCAGGCGGATTTAAAGACTGGATGAAGGAAATGTTTGGATAAAAAATGATGGGCACATTGTAGAGAAAAGGCATGCCTTTTCTCTACTCCAGCCCAACATCCACCTTCAGCCCTTCCTCTTCAAGGCCAATATCGATTGCCCAGTCGCCGAAGTCGAGGCGAAGGGACTCACGAAGGAATAATCCTTCTGACTCGGCTTCTAAGCCAATCCAGACAAGCGTTTTGTCTATCGCATCAATCCAGGGTGGCTCTTGTTCCATATCCTGACGCAGAATAAGCACCTGCCCGCCGAACTGCTTACTTATTTCAGTTTCTTTTTTAGCGAAATCAAATGACTGGTCAAGGGTTATCCCAACTGAGTCATCATCGCTACTCAGAACGAGCCTGGATGCATCTGTAAATGACAGCTCAATCCAGTCAAGTGCTTCATAACCACCAGCTTCTCGTTTCATATTGCGCCAAAGCACATGTGCTACCCCAGTAAGCTTTTTGCCTTCAAAAGCCTGAAGCGCAAGAAGTTCGTCTTGATTGAAGTACTTCATTTTTTTTGAATCTTTACTTATCTTACGTTCATTCAAATTAACGTAAACTCAAAATACAATTTGCCATGTCCGTAATGAAAGTTATCGAGTTGCTATCCAACTCTGAGAAAAGTTGGGAAGATGCAACCGCAAAAGGAATTGAAAAAGCTTCTGAATCTATCAAAAACATTCGCTCTGCTTATGTCCAGGACATGAGTGCTGTCGTAAAAGACGGGAAAGTTTCTGAATATAGAGTCGCTCTGAAAGTGACCTTCGAAGTCAAAGGTTAATTTAACTACCCGGCGGTAGTATAGCGTCTGTTCTGCCTTGGCAGGACAGGCGCTATCTTTTTAGGAGCTAGCCTTATATAATAATTTCCATCGAAAGGACTTGCTGGGATTTTTAAGTACATAATAGAAAGCTTAAAGTTTAAAAGGAAGTATTCCGCATACCCCTAAACTTTTTAAATTTCTATTTTACACTATGCACTTTTAACTAAAATAACATTGAGGGTAGATCGGTCTCGGTATGAAACGAGCACTAAGGTACCCGAATATCAGGGTAGCTGGAGATCGAAACGGTAGGGAGACTGAGTTTTGGAAACTTCTCCTGAAGGGTTTCGAGGACTTTGTTGGCGATCATCGCCTGGCCACGAGGAGTAGGCATCATGCCATCCAGCGAATAGAAGCCACCATTGAAGTATGTAGCCGATACCGGAATACCAGCATCATAGGTGCCTTGGCTTACGCGCTCAAAAAGCTGGTAGATGTCCACAACCACAACACGAGTTCCTTGGCCATTATATCCTTTAGCCATCGCATCCAAAGCGTTGTTGTACGCTGTAATGCGAGCTCTTATTTCAGTAATCTCGCTTTGATCAAGGACCAGCTTTTCTGGAAGCGGATTAGCCTCTGTTCCGCGTCCTGTCTCGATTGCATGTCTGGCCGAAAGCAAAACAAGGTCCTGCTCACCCACTGGGATGGCCTGACCATTGTTATCTTCAACGTACATCGTACTTTTTTCACAGGTTGTCGGATCAGTATACTGATGCGTCATTTTTGTAAAAAACGGCATCTTGGTTACATCTGGAATGTTGAGGATGACAGCTTGTGATTGGCTATTCTGTAAAAGAACCTGCAGTAGGCGTCGATAATTTGTCTCAAAAAGATCAACCTCAGTCATCGGATATGGGTTGCCTTCACCGCCGCCATTGTAAGCATAGTAGAGCACATCTTCCATCCCCAATGCGATGAGATTCAGGCTTGCATTTTTTTGACTTACAAAATCACTATAGCATAACGTGTCATTTTGACGGCCAATAAGCCATGTCGCATATGGATTGTTGTAGTTGGTACTACCCTTAAATACGTCGCGAAGCATGATGTGCGGAATCGCCAAATTGTCGAATTCGTCGCCTGGGCCTTGGCTTTGCCAGTTTGCTTGAGAGTCTTGCCATTCAAGAACAGCGTCTAAAAGACCTTCTTCACATTTTGGAGCAACGACCGTTGCAATCTTTAGGTGACCACTTCCTTCTTCTCCGATAGTCGGCTGACGCAGCGGCGGAGCGCCTGCGCGCTCTAGACTACTTGAAACAATGTTTGCAAAGGAATATGTCTGTCCACTTTTATAAAAGCCGCCAAAGGGCACCTCAACAGGTGGAAGCCCCGGGGCTTGTCTCACCTCTGAGTTACTCATACCGGCAGCCAGACAGCTGCCTACTACTACTACGCGATCAAGCGCCAACCCTTCGCCAGACGGCGTTGGTGGAATGATCGTGGGCGTGCAGCCAGCGATCATCCAGAGTAGTATAAGTATGTAAGTTATTGCGTAGCGTTGCTTCATTCAGTTATGTTATCTGTTTCACTCTCTTATCGAAAAAGTAGCACAAAGCGTTTACTCACCAATGCCAATTTAAGCTAAATTGTGTAGAAAAATCTTGTAGTTGATAGATGCCGCCGAAATTTAGTGCTTCAAAAGTACCAAGGCGTTCCCCTGAGCCACTATATGAACCTGCAAAATTCATGCTTAATTGTTCATGCACTTTCCAGGTAATTCCTCCGCCGACGCCTATGCGCGTGCCTTCTGGTATCAGTGGATACACCCGGCTATTGCTAACGGGGCCAGGATCCAAAAAGATGCCTGTCATAAAGGTCAAATCATCATTTATTGCCCAGGTAGCTCCTGTTCTGATTGCAATGGTGTTGGTCCAGCGGAAATCTTGACTAACATCTGGAAGTGCATTTGTGTTCGTTTTGTAATCCACACGCAGACTGTCCATCACTTTCCATCCCGTAAAGTGAGCATCCAGGTAAAGCGTAAACTGTGGGTCAACCTCAAAGGCAAAGCCCATCCGGCCCTGAGCTGGGCCAGGTAGAAAAAATGAAAAGTCGGTATCTGGATAAAAATCTTCCAGTAGTGTAGGAGGAATAAAGGTCGCACCACCTTCTATGGTATTAGCTCCAAGTTCTTGTTGGTAACTAAGGCCGAAGCGAATGTTGGGAGCAGGTTTCCAAATCAATCCTCCCTGTATCATTCCACTAAATCGGTTGCCGCTCAATTGTTCATTTGGAAGTACGTTCCCAGCCGGCGTGAAACTAAGTGCCCGTGAGGTTGAAACGTTGACTACGCCAGCACTTAGTCCAAGGCCAAGACTGAGGTTGTCTCCTATCAGCATGCTCACAGAAGGTGTTGCAAACAGGCTGCTTATGAAAAGTTCCTGGCTTAGTCTGGCACCGGTCCAGCCCTCTGGCCATTGTAGTGAATAACTATATGGACTATTGATAGCCAGATTCCAGCTCATGCGTGAGTCCTGGCTTTTTTTCCATGAAAGATAAGCCGAGAAAGACGAAAATGCCGCTGTTTGACTGCCGATAGGATCATCAGCACTACCATTGCGGAGGTAAGCGATGTCGCTCCAGTTTAGACCACCATTGATCTGAACTACAGATCGATTGAGCCATGCGGCTCCTGCAGGGTTAAGGGTGAGAATGCTTGGGTCATTAAATCCTGCTGTTCCACTTCCTCCCAATCCAAGATAATAGCTGCTTAGCCAGGAGGACAGATAGCCTCCGGCGAAGCAAGGAGCAACGCCCATGCAAAAACATATGGTGAATATGCGTGCGAGGGACTTCATTTTTTAGGAGCCTTGAGTGAAAGTAACCAGCTAAATTGTTGAACTTCTTTGCGCAGACGCAAATATTCAGGGCAGTAACGTTTTACTTCGTTCCAAAATGCCGGGCTATGATTCATTTGCCTCAGATGCATAAGCTCATGAATTATGACATAATCGCTTATTTCTAAAGGCATTAGAGCAAGTCTCCAATTGAGGTTTATAGCACCCTTGCTGCTGCAACTTCCCCAGCGGGTTTGTTGCGAGCGGACAGTGACACGGCTTATATCTTCCCGGTCTCCAGTATAATCAGCAAGTTGTATAGTACGGTTTTTCAAATCGTTCTTTGCGATTGCATATACAGCCGCCAACGTAATTTGAGGCTTAAGGGTGGGCACCCCTGAGATTTTTATTTGATTATTTCCGACAATTCCCACTTTCGGACGATTTCCGCTGCCCATAATCACCGGCTGCCAAGTACCACGGTAAAGCGCTTCCCCAGCAGCAAGCCGTTGATGGAAGTTGTCAAGCTGCTCAGCTTGTCCGCGAAGCTTGCCTGCATGCTTAAGTATCCAGCGTGATTTTTTTTGAATGAATGCCTGAAGCTCAGTAGTCAATTCTCCCTGGGGAGCACGTGCCTGCAACGCTGGGTTTCCCGGCTCAAACCATAGTTTGATCCCTTGCCTTCCTTGAGATGGATGAATAGTGATGGAGACTTCTTTGTCTCCCAGTTGGACGTTGGTGTGCATGGAAAATAAATGAGCGCAGTCAAGTACGCGAATTCATGCAAAAAATAAAACCTGCGAGCTTCACTGTTTGTCGGTTTTTCTAAACAATTTCAGTTTCCAAAGATGGTCTTAGTAATAAAGATCACCCTTAATCGACATACCAACATATAATTAAATCAATAGCTGCCTTTATTCATTCCCCAAACTGTACGATGATGCGCTTACTCTTTTTAATCATTCTTATCTCAGGACTTGCTACTGCTCAGAATAGTGATAATAACAAAGTCATATGGGACCTCCAGCGTTGTGTAGAATACGCACTGGAAAACAACCTTAGTGTCAAACAAACTGCCCTCGGCGTTGATAGAGCCAATTCTACCCTCGATCAATCTCGTCAGGAATTGCTGCCTAACCTCAATGGAAATGTGAATGGCAATCTAAGTGACGGCTTTGTAAATGACCCTACAACCAATACTATTTCAAAGCAAACGGTTATTTCTTCTAATGTCGGACTAAGTTCAGGCTATACGGTGTATGCCGGTGGCCAGATCCGCAACAGTATTTTACAAAACGAAATCAACCTGAAAGCAAGCGACCTTGACCTGGAAGCAACCCAGAATGACATCACGCTTGCAGTTGTGCAAGGTTATGTCAATATCTTGCTACAGCAAGAATTGGTAGAAAGTGCAGACTTTCAGCTTGCCTCTACGAAAGAACGTCGCGAACGCACAAACAAGCTGGTAAAGGCAGGTGCGGCGGCTCCAGCTGCGCTGTTGGATATCGAATCCCAAATCGCCACAGAAGAACTCGCTGTGATCAATGCGCGCAATCAGGTGCAGTTTGCCTACATGCGCCTTATGCAGCTCTTGCGCCTTCCTCTTGATAATCCATTTGGGGTTAAGCGCCCGGAACTCCCTGAGCCTGAGGGTATTGATGGAATTATGAAGCCTGCGGATATTTATAAAGTAGCTGAGCTGAATCAGCCCGTTATTCGTGCTGCTGACCTTCGTATCCAAAGTGCTGATTATGGAATTAAGCTCGCCGAAGGTGGCGGACGGCCTACACTTTCATTGAACGCAGGGCTTAACTCAGTATATGCCAGTACAGGTCGTAGACCTGGTGAGCAGATCGGAGTGGTTGATGGCAATCCCTTTGCTATAAAACTGGCGGGCGAAGAAGTTACAATTACGCCTATCAATCCAATATTTTCTGAGAGGGCTTATCCTATTTGGGCACAGCTCTGGGATCGTGTTAACTGGGGAGTAGGAGCAAATTTGAGCATTCCTATTTTTAACAGAGGCAGGGTAGTAAATAATATTGAACAAGCAAGAATTAACAAGCTTCAATCAGAACTCAATTCCGAAATTCAGCGCCAAACGCTGGAGCAGACGATTCAGCAAGCAAGTTTTGATGTGAAGTCTTCATTCGCACAATACGAAGCTACGATTAAGCAAGTGGAGGCCCTTGAAATGGCTTTCGAAAACGCCGAAAAGCAATTCAACCTAGGAGTGATTAATAGTGTCGATTATTTGGTAGCAAAAAATAACCTCAACAGATCTAACAATGACCTGATTCGCGCTAAGTATGACTTTATATTCAAATCCAAAATCCTTGATTTCTACGCAGGAAGAGAGATTAAGCTCTAATCGAGCTGTTTAAAGTTGCATGTTGGAAGTTTAATGTGAGCATGAAAACTTCCAACTTTTAACCTTCAATTTGAAACTTAATTTTAAAATGGCAACAACGAAAAAACGGAACTATACCTGGTGGATACTTGGCGGAGTGGTAGTTGTAATTATGGGACTTGGCTTGGCCAAGCGAGCAACTAAGGAGAAAGGGACTGAGGTATATTTTGAATCGTCAAAAATACGCTCAGTCTACTCAAAAGTATCTGAGTCGGGAACGGTCCAACCTACTGTGGAAGTCAAAGTAGCGCCTGACGTTTCTGGCGAAGTCGTGTTTCTCGCTGCCCGCGAAGGGATGAAGGTGAAGAAAGGCGACCTTCTCGTAACGATACAACCAGAAGATTACCGCTCGGCCCTAGAGCAGAGTCGCGCTTCCCTCAATGGCGCAAAAGCTAATGAGGCCCAAGCAAAAGCTGCTGTGGTCCAGGCCCAGGCCAATATGCTACAGGATTCTGTTTCCCTCGCCAGAACCCGGAAGCTTTTCAATGAAAAAGTCGTTGCTAAGGCAGAACTTGAGAATGCAGAGTTGCGATACGCAATTTCAAAATCACAATATGTCGCAGGGAAGTACTCGACTCGTGCAGCATATTATCAGGTTAAAAATGCCGAAGCATCTGTTAAACAAGCCAGTCAGACTCTGAAGCGGACCAATATCTATGCGACGATGGACGGGACCGTAACAGCAGTAAATATTGAACTGGGAGAGCGTGTAGTAGGTACATCTATGATGAGCGGAACTGAAATTCTGAGAATTGCAGACCTTTCTCGTATGGAGGTTGTGGTAGAAATAAGTGAGAATGATATTGTGAATCTTGTGCTAGGTGATTCTTCCCGTATTGAGGTAGACGCACTTCCTGATGCTGTATTTTATGGGACGGTATCCGAGATCGCTTACTCGGCTCAGGGCGCAAGCATGCAATCTGCTGATCAGGTGACAAATTTTGAGGTCAAAGTTGCTATTACGCCTACATCATATGCTCCAACTCAGGCGCAGGGACGCGAGTTGCCTATGGGTGATAGCCCATTTCGACCCGGTATGACTGCGTTGATTGATATCTATACAGATCGAGCTTCAGATGTAGTTACGGTGCCCATTCAAGCCATCACTTTACGTGACCCAGATGTAGAAGAAGGAGAGGAAGAAGGGGAAGAAGTCGAAAAAGAAGAGGTGGTTTTTGTCATGAAAGATGGGAAAGCCGAAAAAAAGGTAATTATTACTGGGATCAGTGATGATAAATATATGGTGGTCGAAGATGGCCTCAGTGCTGACGAAATGGTCATAACAGGCCCGTATACCACGCTTGCGAAGAGGCTTAAGGATGGGGAAGAGGTCCTTGAAAAGGAAAAGACAACAGAGAAAAAGTAGTTTTTTCTAAAAAAAACGTTTGTAATCCTTGTAAGAAAAAATTGGAAGTGTTTACTTTGCGGTCCGTTCGAAATATCGCAGGATAATCGGCGGAGGTATTGGCCTATGGTGTAATTGGTAACACAGCAGATTTTGGTTCTGTAGTTCCGGGTTCGAGTCCTGGTAGGCCAACAAAAAGTAAGATGTCGTCAAGGGTAAAAATATTCTCTGGTGCCGAATCCCGGGAACTGGCAATGAAAGTTGCGGATGCTTTCGGGACCACTTTAGGAAAAGTTGAATTATCCCGATTTAGCGACGGCGAATTACAGGTGTTCTATGAAGAATCTATTCGCGGTGCGGATGTTTTCATTATTCAGTCCACTAACCCTCCTTCTGACAATCTGGTCGAGTTGCTGCTGCTCATTGATGCAGCTAAACGCGCATCAGCAAATCAGGTGGTGGTTGCAATACCCTACTTTGGCTACGCACGACAAGATCGTAAACATAAGTCGCGCGTTTCCATTGGTGCCAAGTTGATGGCTAACCTCATCACGGCAGCAGGTGCAGACCGGGTTATTACCATGGACTTGCATGCAGGGCAAATACAAGGCTTCTTTGATATTCCGTTGGATCATTTGGCTGGATCAGCCGTTTTTGCTCCATTTCTAAAAGACCTCCAGTTGGAGAATATGTGCGTCGCTGCTCCTGATATGGGAGCATCTGGCAGAGCACGTAAGTATGCCAAGTATTTGGGCGCCCATTTGGCTGTGATTGATAAGCACAGAGCAAAGCCCAATGAAGTTGAGTCTATGCAGGTTATCGGTTCGGTCGAAGGGATGAACGTCGTCCTGGTAGATGACCTGATTGATACAGCTGGCACTTTATGCAAAGCTGCTGAAGTCTTGTTGGAAAAAGGAGCATTGTCGGTGCGAGCTGTGGCAACACATGCTGTGTTCTCCGGGCCTGCTTATGAACGAATCGCGGAATCGAAGTTGGTTGAAGTCGTTGTGACGGATACTTTACCTATTGATAAAAACAAACCTCTTGACAAGATTAAGGTGCTAGGAATAGCATCCCTTTTTGCCAAGTCGATGTACAAAATAATTCATCACGAGTCTATAAACTCGTTATTTCTTATTGAATAACATTCATTAATCATACACAATGAAAACGATCGCAACGGTAGCGCAAAAGCGGGAACTGGGTGGCACAAAGGCTGAATTGAAGCAAATGCGCCGTGATGGCAAAGTGCCTGCTGTTCTCTACGGAAATGGTGAAGCTCAGCACATAGCCATGGAATATGCTGATCTAAAGCCAATTCTTTTTACAGCCGATACCTACATTGTACAGCTTGCTGTTGATGGTGGCGAAGCTGTTGAAACGATTGTTCGTGAAGCTCAGTACCATCCTGTTACGGATCGTATTATCCATGTCGACTTTATGGCGATTCCTACTGACAAGAAGATCGAGATCGTTCTTCCTGTTAAGTTCGAAGGTGCTCCTGTTGGTGTTATCAAGGGTGGTAAGCTTATGCCTAAGATGCGCCGCCTGAAGGTTAAAGGTGAAGTAGCTACACTTCCTGAGTTTATCGAAGTTCCAGTTGGACACCTCGATCTCGGAATGTCTATCAAGGTTAATGAAATCTCTGTAGAAGGCCTGGAGATCACCTCTGGTGGATCTGCTGCCATCGCAAGTGTTGAAATTCCACGTGCACTTCGTTCATCCAAATCTGGAGAAGGAGATGGTGGCGAAGCTGAAGGAGCTGGCGAAGAAGGCGAAACAGAAGAATAATATCAGCGTAAGCTGTACAAGTAAGTATATTGCGAGTCAGCGTCATTACGGCGCTGACTCGTCTTTTTTATAGCTATGAAATACGTTATCGTCGGTTTGGGTAACCCTGGTGCTGAGTATGTAGATACACGGCATAATGTTGGATTTATGGTATTAAATCGCCTAGCTGAGCATTTTGATGTTCAACCAGAAGCGAATCGCTACGCCTTTACGGCCAAGGCCCGCTATCGCGGAAAGCAACTTAGCTTGGTTATGCCCACTACCTTTATGAACCTGAGTGGCAAAGCCGTTCAATATTATCTTCAACAGACCAAAACGCCCATTCAAAATCTCATGGTCGTAACAGACGACCTTGCCATTCCATTTGGGCACTGCCGAATGAAGCCTTCAGGCTCTGACGGTGGCCATAATGGTCTCAAGGATATTCAAGCTAAGCTAGGAACAGGTAAATATCCGCGCCTGAAAGTGGGAATAGGGAATGAGTTCCCACGTGGAGGTCAGGTGGAATATGTCTTATCTGACTTCACAAACCGTGAATTCGAGGCGCTCCCCACGATCCTCGATTATTGTGTCGATGGAATCCTCAAGTGGATCGGCCATGGTATCCAGCAGACTATGAATGATTTTAATGCTCAAAAGTAAGCTAGGTTAGCTAAGTCTCTCTACTGAAATGTACCTGAGATATTCATTGCCGAGTGCCAAAATCGTCTTTGTTAAAGGCGAAAGTCCCATGAACACATATTGAGGTGTTTGCAAAGGAGAGGGAAAAGTTTAGTTTTGTTTTTGAGGAAAGATGATTTTTTCTCAAAAATTAATAGGAATCTTTTAATTTTTAAAGACATCCTAATTCGACATAAACCTTAAACCTCGACTATGGCACAACTAGTTAAAGGGCATCCGCAAGGACTGATGACCCTGTTTTTTTCTGAGATGTGGGAACGTTTCTGCTACTACGGTATGCGGGTGCTCCTTACGCTTTTCTTAGTAAAATCGCTTCTGAAAGGCGATGCTGAAGCATCAATGCTATATGGAGCATACACGGGCCTTGTATATGCTGCGCCGATCCTTGGTGGAAAAATGGCTGACCAGTTTCTGGGTTATCGATACGCAGTAATGTTGGGTGCTGTTCTTATGGCGATAGGAGAGTTTTTAATTTTGGGAGGGACTGAAACAGCCCTTCTTATAGGTATGGGAGCCTTGATCATAGGTAATGGTTACTTTAAGGCAAATATTTCCACGATTGTTGGAAAGCTATATGAAGATGATGACCCTCGACGCGACTCCGGATTTACGATTTTTTATATAGGAATTAACGTAGGAGCACTGCTTGCAACAACAGTTGTAGCGTATGTTGGAGAAACCTATGGTTTTAAATATGGGTTCGGACTTGCTGGCCTCGGCATGTTATTGGGGCTGTTTATTTTCTATGCCGGACGTAAAAATTATGCCGCTGCACCAGGTCTTAATATTACTGAAGCTGGTATGAAGAAAGTGTTTGGTCCATTGACCATGGCACATGTAGTTACGATTGGTTCACTTCTTCTGATCCCGCTTTGTTACTTGCTGATTCTTAACAATAGCATCTTAGATTATATTTTTCTAGGCCTATTTCTTTATGTGGCCTATTTACTTCTTACAGCGGGAATTCGTGAAGATAAGGAACAGGGTACCAATAAGTGGCGTGATCGGATGATTGCATTGATAATATTTATGGTAATCAATGTTGTTTTCTGGGCTTGCTTCGAACAGGCTGGAACTTCGTTGACGCTGTTTGCTGACCGAAATGTTGACCGTTCTATTTTTGGTTGGGCTATGCCAGCCAGTATGACCCAGTTTTTTAACCCTTTCTTTATTATTGTTTTCGGATCAATCTTTTCTGTAATGTGGGTGAAGCTTACCAAAATCGGCAAGAACCCAAGCATTCCAATGAAGTTTGCGCTCGGTATTTTTCAGTTAGGGCTTGGCTTCCTTGTGGCTTATGTTGGATTCAAATTCCAATCAGATAATCTTGTTCCGATCCTTACACTGGTATTCTTGTACCTTTTACATACTACAGGTGAACTATTCCTTTCGCCAATTGGTCTTTCGATGGTGACTAAGCTGTCTCCTAAAAAGATTGCTGGTACGGCTATGGGAGCATGGTTCCTGAGCTTTGCTATCGCGAATTTTGTAGGTGGTAAAATTGCAGCTTTGACTGGTGAAAGCCATGGCGGAGAGCAAACGAATGAGGCAGAGTTCACTGGTAAGACGACCGTTGAAAAAGCACTGGCCATGGAAAGCCGCGAAGGCGAGTTTGCTAATTGGGCAGATTTCTATAGCCTCCCTGATGGCTTTACCGATGGTGAAGGAGAAAAAATCTCAGGGAAAGTTAGAAATGGTATTGAAGTAGCCAAGAACATAAGCTACGGAACCTTCTCTGGAATGGAAAGCTGGCTAACCATGCGTGAAAGCCTGGGTAGTGGAATGAACTTTGCCGAATGGAAAGCAGCAAATGATAAAATCCCAACACTTAAGTCCGCATCAGAATGGCTCGATAAAGGAAAATGGGATGCTCTCAAACAGCGCTATAAGAAGGTGATCGAGTCTGACCTGAAAGCCGAGACACCAGGTTGGAGTATCGACGACTGGGGCTATTATAGCAAAGGGCTAGATGACGTGAAAGCAGGGGGAAGCCTTAGCCTTACCGACGCCCTTGAGCAAATGCGAACTTCTGTACAGAAAAAGCAACTCGATAAGTACATCCATATCTTTACTATCCTTGGGTTGGTACTAATAGGTATCAGTATTCTGATTGCTATTCTCTCAAAACCGCTGAACAAGTTGATGCACGGAGTCAAGTAATCGTTGACTCTTGGGTACAGGATAACGAGGGAATAAAAAGCTTTCAATGCTGAATTAACATTCAACTTGAAACGTTAAACCTAAAACATCCTGTCTTTATCAGACATTTATCAAAAGGACGAGCTTTTAGCTCGTCCTTTTTTATGTAATTTGCCGCCGATGAACGAAGCTGTGCTTGATGTCATATCGGAATTGCGCCAACAAGGCCGCAAAGGCCTGGCCATGTTGCTTGACCCTGACAAAGTGGACGCGCATACTTTGCCTGGACAATTGGCGCTTGCCGAGCGTGCAGGAGTAGATGTATTTCTGTTGGGCGGAAGTTTGGTAACGCAAGGTTCGGTTCAGGAAGCTGCTCCACTTATCAAGGCGAATACCAGCAAGCCTGTTGTGTTATTTCCAGGGTCAGTGTACCAACTTGCACCTGAAGCTGATGCAGTATTATTTCTGTCATTAATCAGTGGCCGCAATCCTGAGTTGCTTATAGGGAAACATGTAGAGGCAGCACCTTTGGTGCGCAGTATGGGACTCGAAGTAATCCCTACAGGCTACATGCTCATCGAAAGTGGCGCGCCAACCACAGCAAGCTATATTAGTAATACCTTTCCCATTCCTCGGAACAAGCCTGATGTCGCGGCTTGTACTGCACTTGCAGGTCAGTACCTTGGCCTGAAGTTGATCTATATGGATGGAGGAAGTGGCGCAGAATATACCATCAAAGGAGAAATGATCGCCGCAGTAAGACAAACTGTCGACTTGCCCATCATCGTGGGAGGAGGAGTCAGAAATGCTGATGCTGCACGCGAATTATGGAATGCAGGAGCCGATATTGTGGTAGTAGGAAATGCCTTGGAGCAAGACTCCAGAGGAGATTTGCTTCATGCGCTTGCAGAAGCTAAATTGGTTATCGAAAGTTCATAAGATTCAATTAATAGCATATGATACGCCTTATATTCACCTGCCTCATCGCTTCCTTTTTGTTCACTGCCTGCCAACCTGAAGCTCCGGCTGAGGCGGAGATTCGTGCCAAAATCGTAGGAGATTATTGTAATGATACCTACAGCTTATACATTACAGATAAGACCTATCGCTGTGTAAAGTATTCACCGGCAATCCTCGGAACCATGCCGATTACCGAATCCTGTGAATCTGCATATAGCCTTGAACAAACAGACGGAAAGTGGGTGTTACGTTTTGAACGTGATCCTGATCCAAAAGGAATACAGCATTGCGAGTTTTCCTTTACAGTTTGGGACGCAGATAAAGGCTTTCTCTTAGGGGAAGATCGTGTGAAAATTAAAGAGCCATTTGATAAAACAGACCTATTGAAAGGTGGCTGTGAGCCGTAAGGCATAACCAAATGCTGTACTGTTTGAAAAACATTTTGAATAAAAACCAATGAGAATACCCTATCTGATTATATGTGTTGTAGGAGCGCTATTATTAAGCGCATGTGGCGGAGATGCTGAAACAACGACGACGACCACCACTACAAACACCACAGCACCGACGGGAGAAACAACCCCGCGAAGTACACAGTCTGGTCCTAGTTCTACCAATACCCCGGTTCCATCTAACCCTGTGCCTACAGGTATGGAGCATGAGCCATTTAAGCCAGAGGACGATGAGGACTATACGGAGTTGGAGGGTGGTGTTAAATTGTTTTTTATTCGCAAAGGAGACGGGCCTCTTCCGACCAAGAAGCAAGTCGTACGTGTACACTATCATGCCATGCTTAAAGACGGTAAAGTATTCGATAGCTCATATGATCGTGGAGTCCCGCTAGACGTTGCGCTGGAAGGGACGCTCAAAGGCTGGCAAGTCGGGTTGATGAATGCTCCTGTAGGGAGCAAGGCTAAGCTGATCATTCCACCTACGATGGGACATGGGTCTATTTCGCGCCCAGGCATCCCTGCCAACTCAACACTCGTTTATGATTTTGAGCTATTGGAAATACTCTAAATCTTAAATTACCTGCTAATGCTGAAATCGATTAGTCTATTCTTCGGAGTGATAATGTGCGCTTCATCGCTGTTTGCTCAGGATGAGGTTGTAACAAAAGATAAGGCAATTGCATTTTTGTATGACCAAGGCTGGGGAACGAGAGCTGTAGGAATTAGTTTTAGAAAGGATAATGCTACAATGCCTTTGGCATTTGGTATCAGAGCTTACGGCATTCGCTCCGGACGAGAGCAGTTTGTGCGCCCCAGCGAGATTTACACGCAACCCGGTCGTCGTTTTGTCTATGGGAAGCTGAACAGAATACTTGCTGTTGCTCCTTTTATAGAGACATCGAAGGTCTTGATAGCTCCTGGTCGCGGGAACTTGTTTGACTTAAATCTGTTTGGGCAAATTGGCCCGCTATTCGGGCTGGAGCGACCATATTACGTCGATGTTTTTGAGGTTACAACTGGAGGAGGTCCCGGACAGCCTGCCAGGGGAATAGCAGTTCCTACGCCTTTTAGTGAAGAAATAGGCTATTCAGATATTTTGGGAAGAAGCCGGACATTGGAATATGGCTGGGACCAACTTAGCATTCGGCCCGGAGTGAGCCTCCGTGTGGGGGCCCGTGTAGGACTCGCCCGCCGCTCAGCGTATTTGACAGAGCTGGTTATGAGTGTGCAGACCGACTATTTCCCCCAAGCCCTCAATATATTGACTACAGAAAATGCAAGGCGGTTTCACCCTGGCGTTAGCTTGGGACTTGTGGTTGGCAGTCGCTGGTAATCATCGCAAAAGCTTTGGCATCCGCTCCAAAATCGCATTATACAGCTTCGGTGGCTTCAACGTCCGCCAATTTAATTCATCTAAAACCGGACTGTGAAAGAAATAGGGTGCTATCTGATAGCTTTCCAGTTCTTCAAATACCTGCTCGCGAGGCCTGATCAGTGATATCCAGCCATCGCCTAATTCTTCCTGCAATGCCTCATAGTAATAGTCGTTCTCCAGGTAGATGTTAAAGACATTTTCGCAGATAAGAATAAAACGACTTATACCTTGGTCTATCAAATATGTAAGGCAGTTCTCTGCGAAAAGCTTGTAATCATTGTCGAAAAGGTCATTCCATTCACCAAAAAGCTCAATAACTGCATAGCCTTCCTGATAGTCTGCAAAAAGAATTTTAACCAGCAGACTCTCGGAACCAATGTTTTCCCAGAGTGGATGAGCGGGGATTCTGTTTACAGACCGATCATAATAAAACTGATTATGCTCTACTTCGTGAAAAGGAGAACGCGTGTCTTCCTCATGACTATAAATGTCAAGCCAGCCATAAAAGGGCTCAATATGATGTAGGTGTGCTGCCATTTAGCAAGTAAAAATAGAAATGTTTCTCACGTTTTTTTTATACTTTTGATCAGTAAAGATGAAAAAAGGGACAGCAGGGAGGGTATGATGATTTTGAATCTTTACTTACCTAAGCCAACCCAAACAGCCTTAATTGAGTATCACGTGATATACTCTTTAAACATTTTTGATGCTTCGGCGTAGTGTATTTCCTATGAAAATTAAGCACGTTTTTAGCTTGACCATGCTTTGCTGGCTTGGTATGTATGCTTGGGCTCAGGAAGTCCAGAAGTCAGATACATTACCTACAGAAAAGGACGCGGGTCATGCTTTTTTAAATCTTTCTATACCTAAAGGCGATCTAACCCTAAATAGTTCAGGGTTCTGCGGCAATACGGTATATAAAGTATATAACGAGGACAAAGACTTGACTCCTAAGGTGACCACTACCAAGGACAAGGTTGATAATTTGCATCGCCGCTTTGACCTCGTGTTGAAAGAAACGCTCAAAGCAAAGAGCGTAATGACCCAGATTATTTCAGTTGGAAATGAACCTGCTTTTGGTAATTCAAAATCCAATCAGGGTAAGACTTCAACGCACACATTATACTGCCCTGATCCTTCCATTCCTTCAGACCTATCACTTGATATGGGGCATGGACATGCACGGCTGGACCTTTCAGACCTTACGTTAAACCGTTTGAATATTAAGTCCCATTTTGCTGAAATATTTATTCAGTACAATAAGCCAAACAGGATGCCCATGGAGATCATGCGTGTCAAGTCGGTTCAGGGCAAGATCGTAATTAAGAACCTGGAGCAAGCACATGCCAATTTGGTGACCATTGAAAATGAAATGGACCTTACCAAGATAATGATCGGTAAGGGCAAGGCTACTGGTACTACTGTCAATATTCGCCAAGGAATGGGCAACTGTGCCTTATATATCGATCCTAGTCATCCACTGCGACTGGAAATTAAAGAAGGACTACTTGGGAGCTCTGTATTGCCGCCAGACTTTGAGAAGATCGAAGAGGCCGTATATGTAAATCAAGCCTGGAAAGCACGCCAGCAAGAAAAGGGCCCTGAGGCATTGTGCACTACAATTATCTGCACATTAGATATGGGTGAACTCAAAGTCATTTCCATGCGGTAATTATTGTACCTTTGCGGCCTTAATAGAGCTATAGCATAAAACTGTGAAGGAACGCGCATTCGAAACTGATTATAAACGCAACCGAGGAGAAACCCGTGAACTCGACGGGGAGGAATTCTTCGAACATTTTACCCTGGTTGCCAATGCTGGTCAAAAGACCATGCGGGTAGATAAGTTCCTCGCTACCTTTCTTCCCAATATTTCCCGATCTCGTATTCAGAATGCTTCCAAAGCAGGTTCTATACTTGTCAACGGAAGTCCGGTACGGGTAAGCTATAAGATCAAACCTCGCGATGAGGTGAAACTAATTCTTCCCTATCCTCCACCTCCCGAAATGGAGCCAGAGGAAATACCGCTCGACATTCGACATGAAGATGAGCAGGTAATTGTGCTATATAAGTCCGCTAATATGGTTTGTCATCCTGGGATCGGCAATCATCATGGCACCTTGGTCCAAGGCTTGTTGTGGCATGTGGGATTACGCGGAGAATTACCCAAAGGAACGAATGACCACAGCCGTGCTTCGCTTGCTCATCGTCTTGACAAAAACACAACGGGTATCATGGTGGTAGCCAAGACTGAAGCAGCACTTGCTCACCTTGGAAAGCAGTTTTTCAACAGAACAACTCACCGCCTCTATCATGCTATCGTGTGGGGAGATGTAGCGGAGGATGCGGGAACGATTGAAGCCCATACTGGAAGGAACATTCGCAATCGAAAGATATTTGCAGCCTTTCCAGACGGGAGCCAAGGCAAACACGCGATCACACACTTTAAAGTGCTCGAACGATTTGGAATCGCTACGCTGGTGCAGTTGAAACTCGAAACGGGCCGCACGCACCAGATTAGGGTGCACATGAAATATAAAGGTCATCCGCTTATAGGTGACCATGAATATGGAGGAGACCAGATTCCTACCAAGATCACTACGGGAAGATTTAAACAGTTTGCTAAAAACTGCCTCACCATTATGCCACATCAGGCTTTGCACGCTAAGACGCTTGCATTTGACCATCCGGCGAATGATGAACGCATGACATTCGATAGCGAGCCTTCGTCCAATTTTATCGAATTATTGGAGAAGCTTCGCATCTGGTATGAAGCATACAATGAAAGCGAGTGATTAGCTTCTGGCATGTTTTTATTACGTTTGCAAAAATTTTAGGCTATGACGCTTGAACGATTGGTTCTTATTTTAGGAGGCTTACTATGTATAGGAGGCTTTTTCCTGCCTTATATAGATGTCTCGCTTGCAACGGTGAGCGGCTTTGACATGACAATGGCTGGAGTAGAAGCTGCGCAAGATATGGACGCACCTCCGGGTCCTGTCATGAGAACCTTAGGAGAAGAATGGGCTGCTGCTGAGAACTTTGCTGATCTAGGTAAAATTTTCGGAGCGATCATATTTGTCCTTGGGCCGTTTTTCTTCGCGATTTATGGTTTGAGTTATCTTTTCAAAGGCCTTACTGGAAAAGCCTATAAACGAGGCATATTCTTTACCATCCTATTTACACTTGGTGCCTGGATCTTCTTTTATTTTGTCGGGCCGGAACTTGGGATGCTTTGGGGAAAAAACGTTTTCAAATTAGTGGGCTTAGGCTTCTGGCTTTCTTTTGCTGGAATGTGGGTAGCTGCTTTTTCCCTATTCTTTTCTAAAAATATATAAACACACATAACAGATATGGCAAGCATACAAACGATTCCATTTGATGCAATTGATGAGGGATGGGACAATTTTTTTGAGGAAAACGAAGATAATATCCAGAAGCGCATCGATGGCATGGCCGAGAAGCAGCAGCTGCTTATGGTCTATTTGATGACTATCGGTGAGGATATGATGACTGAGGATGAGCAGGAGAGCTTATTTGCCTACGGGGCATTTGCCTGGTTTATGCTCGATAAGCATGGCTGCCATGCTGAAGTAACAGAATCTGTCCTCGACGAGGTTGAAAGTGGTTACGCAGAAATGCTCGAAGACCTTGAGCAGCAAGCCCCTGAAGAGTATGTGAAAAAAATCAATGAGATTTTAAAGACACATAACCAGGGAATTATGCTCAACTATCTGCTAGACGTACTTGATACAGAAGTAGAGGAAGGTGTTACCGGTGAAGAAAATGCAGGTATGATGTTTACCATTCTTCAGGTCACAATTGATTGCCTGCTGAAAGCACAAAAAGGCTCCCTCAATGGAGCTGCATAATCAGACAGCATACTGGTCCTCGGTGGCAGGGTCTAAAACCTTCAGCCACCCGATCAATACGGACTTTTTTACATACATGAATCTGCCAACCACAACCCACATCGTAGATGTAGGTTGTGGTTATGGTCGTTGCATAAGCCTGTTGGCCGAAAAGGGATATAATAACCTCACAGGCATAGATTCGGCTGAAGGGATGATTGCCGAAGCACAGGCAAGGCTTCCTGAGGCAAAATTTCTTCAAAGCCAGCCTGGAAAGCTTCCACTTGCTGACGAAGCAGCAGATGTCGTGATGCTATATGCGGTGCTGACCTGTATCCCTGAAAATGAGGCGATAAATATACTGATCGACGAAATTTATCGAATCCTTAAGCCTGGCGGTTATATATATCTGAGCGATAATCTGCTCAATGATGATGCACGAAATATCGCGCGATATGTTGCAGGAGCCGAGCAGGGCTTGCCTTACGGAAGCTTCATATTACCTGAAGGCGTTGTCTGTCGGCATTTTCGCCGGGAAGACCTTCTTGGCTTCATGCAGGCGTTTTCCTTGCAGCAGGAAGAGCCTTTTACTGCGACGACTATGAATGGTAACAAAGCGCAGGCATTACAGCTCTTACTGAGGAAATAGTGGAGAAATTGGCAAATTGGGCGTTAGGATGTTAGCTTTGAAGTCTAACCTCTTCCTTACGGTATGGCTAACGAACAGAAAGCGCCGGCGAAAGCTGGCTTCAACTGGAAAACTCCTGCGATTCATGCGGGTATCATCCTGGCATTTATTATAGTCCTTTTCGGCTATTTTAAGCCCATTACGAACGGTATGACCCTGCAAATGGGCGATATAAACAAGTTCTCAGCGATGTCTGCTGAGACCCGTGAGTATCAGGACAAGGATAAAGAGCCCGTTTTTTGGACCAATGCAATCTTCTCCGGAATGCCGACTACACACCTCGGTCTTCGCTATGAGGGGAATATCTTTTCCAAGATTAAAGGCTATATCCTAAGGGTCCTTCCCAGGCCTTTAGACATGATTTTCCTGCTTTTTGTAGGTTTTTATCTATTATTAAATGTGTTTAAGGTTGGCCCCTGGATCAGTGGTTTAGGGGCGATGATGTTCGCCTTTTCCTCCTATTGGTTTATTATTATGGCGGCAGGGCACACCTCCAAGGCCGTTGCAATGGGCTTCGTCCCACTGGTTGCTGCAGGAGTATTTATGGTCTATGAGCGAAAACAGTGGATACTGGGATCGGTCATCATGGCCGCATCACTTGCCCTCCAACTATCGGCCAACCACTTTCAGATCACCTATTACGCTGCGATTATGCTCGGCGCTGTAGGAATCGGATATTTGGTTCAAGCTATTCGTACCAAAACATTACCAGACTTTGCAAAATACTCTGGCGCATTAATTGTCGGAGCCTTACTCGCGGTAGGACCTAACTATAGTCTCCTCGCCACGAACCTGGAGTACACCGCTGAAACCATGCGTGGTGCTCCTGTATTGAGCCCAGAGCCAGGCGAAAAAGCTACTTCAGGACTTGGTATTGATTATGCATTTGCATGGAGTTATGGAAAGACAGAAACACTATCCTTACTCATTCCTAACATACACGGGGGAGCATCTGCAACCAAAGTCAGTCGTACATCCAACGCGTACAAGCGCCTCAAGCAAGAGCGCCTTCCCACCTATTGGGGAGATGTGCAGTTTACATCGGGGCCTGTGTATGTCGGGGCGATCGTATTCTTTCTTTTTGTATTGAGCCTGCTTGTTGTAAAAGGGCCACTAAAATGGGGGCTACTTGCAGCGACCATCATCAGTATCATACTTGCCTGGGGAAATAACTTCATGTTGGTGAATGAGATTCTGTTTAACCTGTTACCGTTCTATAATAAGTTCCGAGCGCCTTCGATGGCCCTCGTTATAGCAGAGTTTACGATTCCGCTACTTGGGATTTTAGGCTTGCACAGAATTTTGCAAACAGGAAAAGAAGGGCAACCAAGTAGAGAGTGGGGAGCAAGGCAAGTCCTAAATGCCGGAGCTGTAACTGTCGGTTTATGTGTCGTTACGTTCCTTATGGGATTAGCCTTCTTTGACTTTGTTGGCGCAAGTGACATGGATCGTTCTGGTGCACTTCGCTATGATAATAATGTCTTTAAGATCATCAAGGACCTCAGAGTCGATATGCTACAAGGAGATGTGCTACGTTCGCTACTCCTCGTTGCAGCAGGTGCAGGCCTATTATGGCTCTACCTCAAAGGAACGATTAAGAGTGTCGCTATTCTGCTAGCAGGCTTGGCTGTTCTTACGTTCGGTGATCAGTGGATGGTGAATAAGCGCTATCTCAACGACGATAACTTTGCAAGAAGTAAAAACTATGCTAAGCCGAGGCCAAAGCCAGCGAGCCAGCAGATCTTGCAGGATAAAGATCCCCACTTCCGCACCTTGAATTTCTACGGAGGTAATCTCAGCTCGACTTTCAACGACTCTGAAGACGGTCACTTCCACCACAATATCGGTGGTTATCACCCTGCCAAATTGCAGCGTTACCAGGACCTAATCGGTCGTCGTATTCAACCAGAAATGAGTCGGGTTATTCAGACTCTTCAGGCTCGACCCAGCGATTCTGCATTCCGTGCTACGATGGGAAGTCTTTCGACACTCAATATGTTGAACACGCGCTACTTCATTATTTCTGCTGATCAGCAGCCCGTTCGAAACGTTGCGGCATTGGGCAATGGATGGTTTGTAGATAATGTGCAAAAGGTTAATACTGCAGACGAGGAAATGGCCGCTATTTCATCAGCTAGCTTTAATCCAGCCACAACAGCAATTCTAGGCAGTGAATTCGCAGATGCTGCTTCAGGTATTCAAGGCGGTGGTTCCGGTAGCATACAACTTGCCAGCTATCATCCTAATAAGCTTGTATACAAAAGCAATAATGCTGCTCAAGGCTTAGCCGTTTTCTCTGAAATGTGGTACCGTGGAAATGAAGATTGGAAAGCCTATATCGATGGTGAATATCAGGATCATATCCGTGTGAACTACGCATTGCGAGGACTCGTTGTGCCAGCAGGTGACCATGAGATTGTTTTTGAAATAAAACCTCCAACATTCTATACAGCCGAAACGATTTCAATGATTACCAGTATTGTGCTTCTATTAGCATTGCTGGGAATGACGGGATGGACTTGGTGGAAAGATCGCCAGAATGGCTAAGCCCGGCTTATTTATTCTTGGTGCTTCCGGGCATGCAAAAGTCCTGGCTGATGCAGTGCTTGCTGAAAATGTCTGGGACTGTATAGGCTTTATTGAAAAGCGTGGAGCTACTGACGCTTCCTACCGAGGTATTTCCGTAATCGGATATGATGATGAGCTACCTGCCTTGATGGAAAAGTATGGCGTAAGTCATGCAATTATTGGGGTAGGGGAGAATAGGCTTCGGAAAAAAATTGCAGATGCTTTGCAGGCTCAGTGCCCGGAACTTAACTGGGCAACAGTGGTTCATCCTATGGCCTGGGTTTCGCCTAGCGTGCGTATCGGAGGTGGTAGCGTGATGATGGCTGGCAGTATTATTCAGGCCAATAGCCAGATAGGCAAGCACTGCATCGTAAACACATCAGCTTCGCTCGATCACGATAGCTCACTGGGGGACTTTGCAAGTCTGGGCCCAGGCACGCATACCGGTGGCGATGTCTATATCGGAGGAGCCTCAAGTATTGGAATAGGAGTGTCGATAAAGCAAGGCATACGTATTGGAGCAAATAGCACCATCGGTGCTGGCTCTACTGTGGTGTCTGATATTCCAGATGAAGTCGTGGCTTTTGGTTCTCCGGCTAGGATACAATAGGCCTCGCTGTTCGATGCTTAATCTTCGATCTCTGTTTTTTGAATCGAGGTTCTAGGCTTTAGGTTCGAAGTTTTGCTAACCATGAATAGCTTCACCAGTTCCGTAGCGTGTGATTACTTCGCCTTCGTATTCCAAAAACGCGTACCAACGCCCTTCGACATCACAGTTTGGGCACAGCTTGCGAGCAAGCTCGATGAACATCGTATAATGACGCGCCTCTGATACCATCAGTTTATAATAGAAATCAGCAAGGTGTTCGTCGCCTATATTTTCTGACAAAACACGGAAACGCTCACAACTACGCGCCTCGATCATCGCGGCGAGGAGCAGTTTATCCATGAGCGCTTCTTCGCGACTTTTGCCCTTATCCCGAATAAATTTAATCAACTCATTGACATAGGAGTCTTTGCGTTCACGCCCCAATTCGAGTCCGCGGCTTACGATCTCGCGGTGCACCATGCGAAAGTGCCCAAGCTCTTCCTGGGCAAGGTCGGCCATTTTGGAAACCAATTCTTCATGCTCCGGGTACCCCACGATTAATGAGATTGCAGAGGATGCTGCTTTTTGCTCACAATATGCGTGGTCAGTAAGAATCTCCTGCAGATTGCCAGCCGCAACATTCTTTGCCCAGCGGGGATCTGTCTTCATTTCAAGGCGAAACATGCTCATGGTTCAGTATTCTAATTAGGTGCGAGAAACATTATTACGGCTGGTTGCACTACCTCTGTAAGCGCTTCACCATCATGCTTAAAGCGCTGACAGAGGTTAGCAACCCAAACAAAAATGATGTTCGTAATAATCGCTATTCGTATTTCGTCCCAAAAATAAGGAATTCATTCGGTCATTTTTCACCCTCACTCCAAAGCAGATGCAGAAGGCTTCCGCTTGGCCCATCTTTGTTCCATCGCATCACAATAAAACGAACCAAAAACCTTAAATCAATACACTATGAAATCCCCAATCCTAATCCTCCTCGTTGCTGCTTTTGCATTATTTGCTACTTCATGTGACGAACTTGCTGACGGTGTTTGTGAAAACGGCGAAGGCCCTATCGAAACCGTTACACTTAATGTTCCTTCTTTTGACGCCATCACCCTCAGCAACTCAGCTGACGTAGTCGTGACCCAAGGTCCTGACCAGTCTGTAAGCGTGAGCGGAGAGCAGAACATCATTGACCTGATCGATACTGACGTACAGGACGGCGTATGGAAAATCCGCTTCACCAAGTGTGTACGTAACATGGATGATATGACGATCTACATCACTGTTCCTGAGCTTACCGCTGTCAAAATTGACGGAGCTGGTGATATCACAGGCGACGGTACCTTTAGCACTGACAAGTTTGTTGCTGAGATCAACGGCGCTGGCGATATCGATATGGAAGTTGACGCTGACGAGATTACCGCTGATATCGACGGAGCCGGTGATATTAAAATGACCCTTACTACCAAGCGCCTCTTTAGTACGATCCGCGGAGCTGGTGACCTTGAATTCGATGGATACACCACTTTGCATGACATTAGCCTACGTGGCGCAGGCGACGTATTTGGATACGATCTCGAAAGCTCAGAAGCAGTCGTAAGCGTAGCCGGTGCTGGCGATGTCAAAGTAAGCGTTGTCGACAAGCTTGACATAAACATTAACGGCGCTGGTAATGTGTACTACAAAGGAACTCCTAGCCTCAACATCCGCATCGAAGGAGCAGGCGAAGTGATCGACGCTAACTAGTCCTTAAAAGTTGAACGTGCATAGTAGAAATGTGAAAGTTGAAAAGCAGAACTCTCAATACGCTCAAGCTTTGAATTTTACATTTGAAACTATGAACTCATAGAAAAGCCAAGACAGATTGGTCTAACGATCCCCCCGTATCTTGTGTATATTGTTGCTCGGCCTGAACGCATCAGGTCGGGCTTTTTGTTTGTATGCTGTATCATCTAAGGGAAATAGAAGGGAATACCATTTTGGAGCGAAGGCTCTCGGCGGGACGATATTTCATGCTTCGGTTTATCTCACTAGCGGTTTTTTGGGGAGGGATGTATTTCCTTTTTCTAGCAATAAATGCCTGGTCTGATTCTTATTTCAAAGGAGAGCTTTTTGAAAACCCTCAAAATATTATTGGGATTTTTCAATTGGCTATTGGGCTTTTTTTGACATATATGGGGGTGAAGTTTAGGCCAAAACGCGTCATCAAGCTGGCGATGTTCGATGGTGAGACTTTATATGCATATCCTAAACATGTTAAAAAGCCTCTGGCAATTCAGGTTAGTGAAATAGATCGTTTAGAGCTCGTCGACGATATGGCGTTTCTACGTTTTCATAAGTATGATGATATAGGGAAAATGTACCCCGTTGCTTTCCTCTATGTTGTGAAGCGATCGCAGGAAAAGGTGCAAATCGCAAAATTTTATAGTTGGACATACTTCCCATTAAGTGAACAAAAGAATTGGGAAATGGTCGAAGAGGAAGCACGTCGAGCTTCCAAAGGACTCGCCAAAGCAATCGACAGGTCTTTTCGCGTAGGTAAAAAGTGATATTTTTCTACTATTTATTTGTCTCAAAATCGGCTTTTTTGTTACCGAAAAGGGTATTATTTCAAAAATTGGTTATTTTTTAATGAAATATTTACCCAAAAGTAAAACCTTTTAGATATCCGGATGTTCTTATAATATCATCTGTCGTACTGTCTTGATCAAGAAGTAGTTTATCCGTGTGTAATCTGTTGGGCGCCAGCCTGACACATCCTTTCTCAAGGCATATCCTTATTTTTTTCCAACCCTTTAATGTGCTCAAATTATGAAGTACTACAGATTTTCTATTGCCCTTATCGTAGCATTCACATTATCTTTTTCGCTAGCTTTTGCCCAAGTCAATGATACTGGTGATAAAGTAGGAATTGGTATTCCTGGGGCCACTTCAGCCCAGTTATTCGGTAAACTCGACGTACGTGGAGACAATATCTTCCTGACGCCTACCGCAAATTTATTCCCTAATTTTCCTAACCAATTCATAGGAGTGGGACAATCTGGTGGATCATGTTCACTCTATGGTTTTCGCGCTCAGTATAGAAGTGGTTCAAATGGGAATTTTATCAATATGGGAGTACGCCGCGATGATGCTACTGGCATCAAGAATCCGATTATTTCCTGGGGTGGTTGTGCCATTCCAAAGGCGCTGCCAAGTCTTGATGATGTCGTAGACCCTCTGCCAGTTTCATTTTGCCAACGTCGTAATCTTGACTTTTTATACGACGAAAATAATGGTGGTTGCGGTGACTTAATCGCACGCATGAGCCGTGGAACGTACAAGCTTACTGTTTATGGACAAGCTCGTTTTAATGGAAATATTCGCGTAAATACAACAACATATACTTCTGACAGCCGCTTCAAAAAAGACATCGCACCACTGACCAATGCGATGAGTCTTATTAGCCAAATTCAGGGACATTCCTATAATTTCAGAACAAATGAGTTTCCTGATTACAACTTTGCAGATGGTCTCCACTTTGGATTTCTCGCTCAAGAGCTCAAAGAAGTTGCACCGAATCTGGTAGAGATGGGTGAGGACGGATACTATGCTGTAGACTATGTGTCGCTTGTTCCTGTATTGGTCGAGGCTTTGAAAGAAAAAGATACTCAGATCAATGCAATAGAAGAAACGGTTAATCAGCAGCAAGAAGATATCAACTTCCTCAAAGAAGAGCTGGCTCGTTTAGCTTCTTCAATAGGTGCTGATCAGGCTCCGGTGGACGGGAAGCGCGTTGGGAGTGTAGGTGTTGAGAGTCCGGTCTTATTCCAAAACGCACCGAATCCTTTCAGAGAGCTTACGACATTGCGTGCGTTTATTCCTGCCGAAGTAAAGCAGGCAAACATCATCATCTATGACCTCCAGGGTAAAGAAGTTCAGCGCAAAGCTGTAGAAGCACGTGGCATGACTGAGGTCTTGATCAATGGAAGTACACTTGCAGCTGGTACATATCTATACTCACTTATCGCAGACGAAATCACAATCGATACCAAGCGTATGACATTAACAAATTAAGTTTTTCAGTACGCAGATGATACGTACAGATGAAAAAAAGCGCCTCCCGAAAGGGAAGGCGCTTTTTATTTTGAGGCTGATAAAAGTCAATAAGACTAGTTAGTTCCGCCTTTTACGTTTGACTGATAGAACTGGTAAAGCTCCTGTACTTTTCCGTCAGGGTACACGATAAACTCGGTACGACGGTTTTGAGCTTTGCCTTCGTCAGAATCATTGCCCGCTACAGGAACAGTTTCGCCACGGCCAGAAGCAGTAAGGCGGCTGTTTGATACACCAGCAGCAACGAGTGCGCGCACTACGTTGTTTGCACGTGCAGTACTGAGCTCCCAGTTGTCTGAAAACTTAGCCTTGTGAATTTTCACAGGATCGTTGTCAGTGTGACCTTCGATCATGATGCTAAGATCAGGCACTGTATTGAATACAGTAGCAAGACGGTCAAGTGTACCTTGTGATGTCTTTTCGATTGTGGCACGACCAGGCTTATATAGGATATCGTTTCCAACCTTGATGTAAAGACGGCCATTACGACGCTCAGTAGTGATATTATCATAACCACTAAATGTCTTTGTGATAGCCTGCTCAAGGCGTGTGATCTTTTGGTTGTTGGTGCGAATCTCCTCGCTTAGCTTCTGAACTTCTTCTTTGCTAAGGTTAAGGTTTTTTTGAAGGCTAGCGAGTTCTCCTTGTAGCTTTTCCTTGTCCATACGCTCAGCATCGAGAGACTTCTCGAGGGCGGCACGTTGTGCTGCAGCATTGGCCATGGCCTCGTCATATTTCTTTTTAGAAACACAAGAGGTGAGTAGGAGTGCCATTACACCCAAAATAAGGGCAAAATTTTTCATACCGGTTGTAGAATTAGATTTAGTTTTTTGATGAAAATGCAAAAAATAGGCTGCAATTTTCAGGGCCAAATATAGAAAATACCTGCGAAAGCACCGTTTTTACGGAAAAGAATCATCGTTTATTCTTCAAATAAGGCGTCCATGGTGACTTCATTTTGGACTAGCGATGTGCTGTGTACATTGGCTTTGAGGCCAAAGGTGGTGATGAGTGTCATGAAAAGGGCTTTATTTGTTTGGGTTTCACGCTGGAAAACCCCCAGCTTGTTTCGAAGCTTTTCTGCGTATTGCTTTGAAATAGTGTAAGGATTGATAGAGAATTTTATTTCACACACATTAATCACTCGGTCTCTGCGATCGAGGATAAGATCTATTTGGGCGCCTTCATCTTTTTGCTTGCTTTTCCACATAGAATGCTCCGTTAGGACTCCACTAATGCCAAGCGCTTTTTTTATTTGAGGAATGTGCTGCAAACAAACGAGCTCAAATGCATGGCCTGACCAACTTTTTTGACTAGGTAGGTCTATCATATTTAACCAGGC
Organism: Bacteroidia bacterium; assembly: GCA_045106685.1. Classification (GTDB taxonomy): domain Bacteria; phylum Bacteroidota; class Bacteroidia; order J057; family J057; genus JAUIGE01. Next base: position 32,528 of record JBGCFB010000250.1, read on the forward strand.
TCCTTGATCGTACACCGTATTGTTTTGGATAAATTTCAGATAAAAAAGGCTGTAAAAATCAACTAGTCGATAGACATCTTTTTTCTTATTGAAGTCTGGAAATCGAGCAATAAAGCCACTTTCTTCAAGTTCAAGTAAGTTGCGAGTAAGGCTGCCCCCGGAGGATAAGTTTTGATCCTTTCCCAAATCCTGACGGGTTAAACCGAGCGGTTTTTTGGCGAGTGTATTAACGATTTGCTCATACTTATCTGCATTTTTAAATAACGAAGCAAAGAGGTTGTTAAACTCTAGCACAAGCAAACCTTCTTTTGTGAAGCAAAGTGTTTCTATGTTTTGTGCAGCACTTTTTCCTGGGACAATTTGGTCCAGATAATATGGGATGCCTCCCATTGTCATATACAACTGGACGATCTGGTACTGGTCCAAGGTGCAACCATTAGCCTTGAGCAGCTGAGCGGTTTCATTAAGATTAAAAGGCTCAATACGAATGCGCTGCGTTAGTCGGTTATGGAGTCCTCCATGATTGTTGATGAGCTTATTGATCATCCATGAGGCCGCTGATCCGCAAGCAACCAGCACAATGTCTTTACGCGTCGTAGCCCAGCTATTCCAAAAGTGTTCCAATGCCATCATGAAGTCTGATCTTGCAGTATCAAACCACGGGAGTTCGTCAAGAAAAACAATCTTCTTTTCATCGCCAGAAAAGGTCTCCAAATGATCGATAAGTGCCTGAAAAGCCTCAACCCAATTTTTAGGTGAAGATGGGCTTGTTTGTGGTGATTGACGTACGATTGAGGCGAAAAAGTTTTGCAACTGCTGGCCTGTGTTTGCATTGGCAAGACCAGTGAGTTGAAAGGCAAATTGATAATTGAAAAACTCTCTTACCAAAAAAGTCTTCCCAACACGTCGTCTGCCATATAGCACAACAAATTCTGATTTTTTGCTCCCTACAACGCGCTTCAGTTGTTCAATTTCTTTTTTTCTACCTATAATGCTGTTCATAATCCTGGTTATAACTGGCCAAAACAGCACTAAAATACGCAGTTTTGGCCAGTTATAAAATTATAACTGGCCAAAACAGGGTGGTTCCGCCTTGTTCTGGCCGGTTATAGGTGCAGATGAAAGAGAAAAATAGCCTTTTTAGTAGAATGGACTTTGCTAGGATTTGAACTCTCCTGGCGTCATCCCAAATTCATCCCGAAAAACCCTCGTAAAGTAATTGGGGTCGTTGAACCCAACGGAGTATGCGACGTCAGCGATATTCAGGTCTTCTTTGCGGAGCAGTTCCAGTGACTTTTGGAGTCGAATATTGCGAATAAATACATTCGGCGTAAGCTCAGTCAGTGCTTTTAGCTTGCGATATAACTGCGAATTACTCAGGTTAACGATTCCTGCAAGTGTTTCTCGATTAAGCGTTGGATCGTTGATGCGCTGCTCGACAGCGAGTTGAAGTTTGTGTATGAACAGGTCATCTGCGCTCATCTCCTCGACAGGAGGTAAGTTGTTCGCCATGTTTTGGTGACTTGCATAGCGTTGCTGTAAGCGCTCCCTCAAAGCTAGAAGCTGGTCGAGGCGCACGAGTAACTCTTCCTTATTAAATGGCTTCATCAAATACGCATCTGCTCCACTTTTTAGGCCTTTTATTTTGGCTTCCTCGGTAGCTTTGGCAGTCAATAGTACAATGGGGATATGACTTGTCCGCTCGTCATGTTTCAATGTTTTGACAAGCTCATAGCCATTCATTTCAGGCATCATCACATCACTAATGATCATGTCAGGAATTTCTTCCAGGGCGAGTTCGAGCCCACGTTTTCCATGCTCCGCAATAAGCACCTGGAAGCGGTTCGACACAACCTTTCGAATATATTCCTGCAAGTCCTTATTGTCTTCTACAACCAGCAATAACGGAAGACCATTTTTCTCAACGATTCCTTCATCTGTTACGCTATAAGGACTCAGACCTATAGTATGAGAAACCTGCTCGGAGGAAACGGCTTGTTCCGTCGCCTTGTGTGTGATAGGAAGCTTAACGGTAAAAGTGCTGCCTTTGCCTTCGACACTTTTTACCTGAACTGTTCCTTCCATCAGTTGGACGAGTTCCTTGGTCAGTGCCAGCCCGATTCCTGTTCCTTCGCCCTGGCGGGTTGTAGAGCCATCTGCCTGAAAAAAGCGATCGAAAATATATGGAAGCTTAGCCGCTGGAATTCCTGTTCCTGTATCCGTCAGCGCTAATTCGAGGAAAGGTTTCCCTTCGATCATTTTATGGTCGGCATGCAGCACAATCTTGCCGCCTGGAGGTGTGAACTTCAGAGCATTGGAGATGAGGTTATTAACGATGTGCTTAATTTTTTCTTCATCAAAATCCATCTTGCAACTTTCCTGAGATGAGAAAAATACCAGACGAATTTCTTTGGACTGAGCAATACTAAAAAACGACTCTGTCAGGTAATTGAGGTATGGAATGACATCACTGTATATAGGTTCGAGTTTTAGATGGCCACTTTCCAGCTTTGAAAGATCAAGGAGCTGATTGATAAGCCTAAGCAGATTTTCACCGTTTCGTTGAATAATCTCTTTCGCTTCTGCGGCCTCTTTCAACTGTTCTGCCATGCCCAAAATAACCGTCAATGGCGTGCGGAATTCATGCGTAATATTGGTGTATAGCCTTGAGCGCAAGGTGTCAAGTTCGGCAAGACGCAGGGCCTCGGCACGGTCAAGCTTGCGGGAAAGCCAAAACCGGTAAATCGCGAAAATGACCGCAAGGCTCAGGGCCACAAAAGCCAGATATGCCCACCAGGTTTGCCACCAGGGCGGCTTGATAATGATCGTGATCTGGCGAGCCTCCTCATTCCATATACCTGAAGCATTCGTTCCTTTCACTTCGAAGGTGTATTTCCCTGGATCAATATTGGTAAAGGTCGTACGTCGTTGTGCGCCGATCTCTTGCCACTCATCGTTAAATGGTGTCAACCTGAAGGCAAACTGGTTTTGATTCGGATTTGAAAAGTCCAAAGCCGCAAACTCAATCGAAAAAACCTGATCCAGATAGGACAGTACAACGGTGTCTGCTGTAAGGATAGACTGATTCAGCCGCGCAGTTTTACTTCCTAGGTTTATGGATTTATTAGCAACGAGAAAGTCTGTAATAGCAATGGTAGGTTTGAAAATGCTGCTTTTGATTTCGGATGGAGAAAACAAGTTTATGCCTTCTATTCCTCCAAATACGAGGTCCCCGGAAGAGCACTTTGCATAAGCACATGAGTTGAATTCATCATCCAGAAGACCATCATCCTTTGTAAAGGTCTCGAACTTTTCTGTTTGGGGATCAAATCTGTTTAAGCCTCTATTGGTACTGATCCAAAGCTGGGCATCATCATCGCTCAATATCCCATACACCACATTATCAGTGAGGCCATCTTCGATCGTGTATGTTTTGAATGTTTTCGAAGTAATATCAAACCTACATAATCCACCACCACCTGTTCCTAGCCAAAGTATATTGTTCGGCTTTTGGGGGTCAGGACAAATGGTTTTTACCATATTGTTGGCGAGACTGGCAGGATTTTTTGGATCATTGAGGAAATGGGTAAACCGCTTTTGCTGAACATCATAATGTATGAGACCATGTGCGGTTCCTAGCCAGAATTCTCCTGCTGCACCAGGATGTATAACAGGAGTTCCCGACTTGTTAGGCGTGTGCTTATTGTTATAAGACTCACCCTTCAGTCTGCCAGTTTGAAAATCAACGTAGCCGAATGTATCATTCGTAATAGCCCAAAGCGTCCCTAGCGGATCAAAATGCAAATCATAGATCCCGGCATATTGATCAGGATAAGTGAATAAAACTTGTTCCAATACTTGATCGCGATCTCGTACGAGCTTATAGATTTCGGTATGCGACCCTAAGTGTTCCCCTGCTAGCCATAGATTCCCATCTTTGTCTTCGTCCATTGATAGGATATAGGCAAAAGTGCCATCGCGGCGATCTTTTATCCGAGTTTTGTTTGCTATTTTTTTAACAGCTTTCTGAAGCTTCTTATCCCAGACAAATAGGTTCAGGTCTGTATCACTGAACCATAGTACCCCATCACGTGTCTCAAAGATATTCCGGATACTCTGGCCTACGACTTTCTCAAGTTCCTCGCGGGTTTTATACCGCTGTTCAAAAGGCGAGTAGGTGTATAGGCCCTTTCCTCTCGTACCAATCCAGTAGTTTCCTGACTTGTCTTGTAAAAAGGATCGGACATTATTAAAAAAAAGCTTGGTCTTGTCTTTATCCTCATTATCAAAGCGAAACGATACTTGATGCACCGCTGGATCATACTTGACAAGCGCCCGAGCGCCTCCCATCCAAAGCTTTCCTTGACTGTCTTCTTCCAACAAAATGCCAGTTCCCGTTACAGGTGAGCTTGAATAGTCACTTCGATTAAAATCAAAAGGACTGAAGTCAAAACGTTCTGTAGCAGGATTCCAGCGTCCGATTCCATCGAGCGTCCTGAGCCAGATATTATCGCCTCTTCCTTTTTGTATCGTGAAAACATAAGCTGAAAGCTTGTCATCTATTCCACCAGAAATAGGATAGGCATCAATCGGTAAGGGTTTCCATTTGGGGTCCAGGACCTCGTCCCATTCGAGCAATGAAGAAGTATAAGCCTGGGGCGAAGCTGCGGGCCGAAGCCTGAAAACCCGTTCCATTTGCATAACCCAAACCGTGCCATCGGTCCCAGCCACGAGTGACATAATCCCAGGAGGAGTGAGCGGTTCGTTGGAGTCATGAAGTGGGATTGAGTTCCATTCAAACTCATCGCGCTTATTCCCCGGTTTTATACAAAATACCTTGCCCTGTAGCGAACCGACCCATATTGCTCCCTGAGCATCTTCAGTAATAACAGATATAGCTTGATTTGCCGAGAGAATATTATCCTGTAGTCTGCGAAAGGTTTCTGTCTCCTGTTCAAAGAGATTTAAGCCATTGTTAGTTCCTATCCATAAGCGTTTTTTGCTATCGATAAATAAGCTCAATATGCGGTTGTTGGAAATAGACCGTGGATTGTCTGGCTCATGGGTAAAGGTCTTGAACTTATACCCGTCAAATCGATTCAAACCGTCATACGTTCCAGCCCAGATGAAACCTTGTTCGTCCTGACAAAGTGCTGAAATAAAATTCTGAGAAAGGCCCAGATCGCTGGGAATTCGCTCGAACGTATACGACTGTGCAGAAACTAAAACGCCTATTCCTAGCCCTAGTAAAAGGGCAAGGATGTGAGTGAGAGGATATGGAATAAAAGCTGAGCGTCGACCCATTAGGCGCTTTTTAGGGTCGTGAATGTACGAAAAGTAAATCTACTTGAAGGCTTAAGGAACGCAGACAAAATAACTCATCATTTTTGCTCACTCTTTTTTACTGATACTGCGTCATAAAATCCTTGAATAGCTCGCTATTCTTCGTTTTCATTCCTTGTCTCATCAAAAAATAGTTTCGCCAAAAGTGTGGATTTATTTTATCCGCGTCCCTAAAAGGACAAACGGGCGCCCCACATCTGGGGCGCCCGTTTGTAAAAAGGATTTGAAATCAATCTATCAAGGCACGAAACTCCCACGGCCTGCATTGGGAAGCCAAAGATGAACCATGTCTGAGTTTTGCACTTGTCCATCAAGGTTATAGTCACTCGTACGATATCCTGCTGTTCCAGCCTGTTGTATCCAGTGCAGAATATGGTCAGTGTTCTGAACTTGTCCGTTTCCATCAGCATCACCACTGAGCATGACAGCCGTGTTATTGATGGATTTTCGGGCAAAGATGGATCCGTAAATAGCCACCGAAGGATTGGATAAGTCGATCGTACCTCCTGTACTATCAAGCCTCATCCATTGGCCGCTCATCACGCCTAAGTGGTTCCGGTGACTTACTACAACATAGTAATTCCCTGTTGAAGCCTGGTCAAATATCACGGTGGACATACCATCCACTTCTACGATGTCTCCATCGCGTTGGAGCAGTGCTGCGCGCGACTGAGCGACCTGCTGCGGATTGCTAGAATCGCGCAGTTCCACACGCACCCAGTCTACAATCGCATCGGAGCCTGTTATGGTGAGCGCCTCGCTATTTGTTTGCTCACCGCCTCCCTGTACAAAGCTAAAACCCAGCCCGGTATACGGTTCTGTAAGTGGTATGAGCTGTTGCGTGCGTAGTCCATCACGCATGAGCCCCGTGCCTTGATCATAGGCGCCTTCCAGATACACTTTGGCCGTGAGTGGCAAACCACAGTTTCGCATTTGAACAAATATTTTGGCGGTATCGGTGCAGCCCTGAGCGCCGCGTGCGCCGAGCCCCACCACCCAAAAACAGGTGTCTTGCGTAATGCGAATCTGGAGCTTCTGGCCACGTCGCGCTGTGCCGCGAAAGGCTGGGATAGAAGCAACTTGGGAAGCATTGGGAGCATCCGGCAAGGCGTCATAAAAGACGAATGTTCGCGAAGCCATCGAGTAGTCACGCAGCAGACTGGCGATATCGACATAACTTCCATAGCAGGTGACTGCGGGAAGCACGGAAACGATAGGACTTTGTTCTACGATCACCCTACGCCGTAGCTGAGTTGCAGTATTACCACAGGCATCCTGAACATTGTAGTTGAGGAAATAGGTACCACTTGTCTGGGTATTCACACTTCCACTTATGACAACTGCGCTGCTTAAATCGCCTGCACAATTATCGCTTGCTGCATATCCTGGATCGACCCAGGCGTCGCCCGCACAGACGCGCACGGTCGCTCCGCCCGTCAGGCTGAGGCTTGGCGCGACGGTGTCTTGCACGGTGATTTGTTGGGTGCAACTACCGCTGAGTCCGCGCTTGCTCCTGATGCTATAGCTTCGGGTGAGCACGTAGCCATGTGTGCAGGTTTGTTCCAAAACCACATCACCCACATGCATAAAGGAAGCCTGATTGAGCTGGACGCAGTTGTCACTGGTGTCGCCACCAGCAGCGATAAAACCCGCAAGATTCAAAGGTGGATCTTTGACACAGTTGACGACGATATCGGCTGGACAAACAAGCTTTGGAGCCGCAAGGCCACAGTCGCCCAAGGTCCAAAGACCGTTTGGGTCCAGCCCTGTTTGCTCGATCCAATCGGCATTCACATCCTGCGATGCTTTACCTACATTCATCCAGGTCGTACCGCCATCGGTACTGCGCAGGATGGTGAGGTCAGCTTCTGGGTAAAAGGCGGTATTCTCAGCGTCAAAATAGTGGAAGCGAACAGTCGTATTTCCACCGTTATTGCTCGTGGTTACATC
>JBGCFB010000251.1:0-35360 GCA_045106685.1 Bacteroidia bacterium
TCATGTCGAGCCGCGAAGCTGGCGAGACATCTTGACTTTTAGCCAATTAGTCGATAAAGTCAAGATTTCTCCTCAGCTCCGCGAGTCGAAATGACAATTTTGATAATAAAACGGACCTGAATTTATTCGTTAGACAACTTCTTATCCAACAACTTCAGCTTCAAATAATTCAGCTAAATATTTCTTCGACTTCAAGCTCTCATGTTTGAATCCGAATGTGATTAACCCGTATCCAAACAGTAGCATAAAAACTGGTATCAGGGTGATGATTTCGAATGTCTCTTTTCGAATGGAAACCGCCACCATCGCTAACAAGAATAGGCCAACAAATCCTAACCAGATGGACATGAACACCAGAATAGCTAAATGTGGCTTCATTTTAACAGTGATTGTTGTTCCAAATAAATCCTCCTCGAGTTCTCCTTCTATCTTGGGTAAAAATGAATTTCGATAGTTGATTATTCGCTGGATGCTAAACGACATTCCGTGTATGCTTCCCGAATATGGTTTGTGCACATTACTTCCAAAGCTGCCTGCCAGCTTTGCGATTCGCGTCATTTTGGATGTCTTTACAGGCTCAATATTTTCCCCTAACCTGTTTAAGATTGTGTTAGCATCAAGCGTTGACCTGTAGGTTATATGTTCAAATGGGAAGTATTTCATGAGGGTGTTTTTTCTATCGTTTATGTTAACGCTAGTACTCCACCATTTCCTTATAATTAGCGCCTATTTGTTTCATCGATAATCCTCACATCTGGGATCAATGATTTTATTTCATCAATATTTTCAATTTCCTGAGCGTCAACTAATAAATGGCTTAGCGCTTTCAGTTGAATGATCTCGCGCGGGATTTTGGTGAAATTATTTCCATGCATCCACAGGTTGCCTACACTTGTTAAGCCAAGTACTTCACTTGGGAATTCATTGAAGGCATTTTTATCAATGCTGAACATGAGTAGGTTTTTTAAATTCGCAATACTTTTAGGCAAAGATCGAAGTTGATTACTGCCAAGGCTGAGGCTCCAGAGGGAAGTTAGCTTACCTATTTCATCAGGCAATACACTAAGCTTACAGGCGCCCAGATTAAGAAACCTTAGTTTTTTCAGGTTCCCGATGGTTGATGGAATTTTTGAAAGTGAGCTTGCATTGGCAAGTATCGATTTCAAGTGCTTGCAGTTTTCTATTTCGGGAGGTATGCTTCTGATGCGCGTTCCTGAAATATTGAGAACTCTTAGGTTTGTTAGTTTGCCTACCTCAGGGCCAAGTGTAGAAACGTTCGAATTTCGTAATCGAAGCTCATACACGTTTTCAGGGTTTTCTAATGCCTCTGACATCGAAAAGGCGGTCATCATTTTGCTTTTATCAGCCTTATCTTGCAAGAGCATAATGGCCAGCGTATTAAGGTAGTTTGAGACTATTGCAAATTGGGAAGTCTCTGCCGAATCTAGGTTATGATATTCAACACCAATATCTCTTCGTTTGTAGCTTGCGATATTCCGAACATAGTTTTGGCCATCAATCTCTTTTTCTATTTCTAAAAAAGCCATATATCGAAAGTGAGGATTATAGAAGTACTCATTGCTTTTAAAATCTTCAAGGTCGAAGTCATCCAAAATTTGATGGATTTCCGTTTTCCAAAAATCGATGTTATAGACTTCATTCGCTCCCACAACCATACTTGCACTATCTCGATCAATAAAAAAGTGAATCGGAGGGATCATTAACCCCACATCTTTGATTTGAGGGAGTTGGCCCCTAATTGTGACTTTGATGGGGAATATTTCATTCAGAACCTGCTCGTTTTTAGATTGAGTTTGAGCACATCCAAAACTGAATAGTATCAAGATGGTTAGAAAGTAGTTCTTCATGGGCGTGGAGATTTAATTCATTTTTGAAAAATGATATAGTAAGTGAAAAACTATATTTCGAAAATATGAATTTTTATTTCAGATTTGGGTATAAGGTCGGCTTTTTATTGTTGAAAAATAACCAAAGTCCACTCATCAGTATTACCAAGCTAACCGTAAAAAATACAGGAATTGCCCAAGGCTCTTTACGCGCACGGCTGGTCTTTTTGACACTGTCTAAATCAAAATATTGATATTCATTATCCCTTAAGCCATAGGTTTCTATTTTTCTAAATTGATAGATTTTCTCCATGGTACTCAATGGCATTTCACCTTTTATTTTCTTCTTATAATCGGTGGTCAAAATCTCGAGTTTGACAGATTGCCCTCGGACGATATTGGGAGGGTGGTTTGTTGGTAAAATATAATGAAGGCCATTTCTTCCAAGGTCAAATTTGAACTTGGGGTATTCTTTTAATTCTATTTCGATATATGGATTCGACTTCCCTTTGCCAGAGTATTTGATTTCCAGGTCCCTAAAAACGGTACCTTGGATAGTAGACAAGTCTGCGAGCTGAATTTCGGCTTTCTTTTCAAAGCCATTTATAGCAGATAGTGTAAGAAATGCCCCAATGATTATTGCATATATACCACTGCCTCTTCTTGATTTATATTTCTTCAAAGCATCTGGGTGCGGGAGCTCCTCTTTTCCTTCGGTTAGAATTGCTTTGAATAGATCATAATCGGATTCGATCGAAGAGATTGCATAAAGATCATCTTGTGTAAAAACAGTAAACGTATATGTGTCTGAAGAATACCTGTGCCATTCTCTCTCCTCTAAGTAGAATTGTATTTCTGCTATCGGAATAACCTTTTTGATTTTGCCTGTAAAGCCATGTATAATGAGTTGTTTGTCTTTAATAAAAAACTTTGTCCTGTCAAAGACTGAGAACACACAGAAAAGCCCAATGAAACCAACAACCGCACCAGCAATCAATGCCAAAATCTTAGGATATGTATCAGAAAATGCATGATTGAAGATAAAACCACTCGCTACCAAAAGACCAATTCCGAACAAGCCAGCGATTCTGTTGGTACCTGATGTCTCGTTAGATATTGGTTCAAATTGATTCATTTCAGCGCTTTAGGGTGGTGATAGCGTTTTTCGTAAGTCAAATTAGTGATTTCTGATTTGCTAAAACAACCAAAACCATCCCCTAAATTCTTTGTTGTATATTTGTAATACAAATGAATACCAACGTTCAAGATAGCCTACACGAAAAGATCGAGCATGCACTGGAAAGCATCCGTTCTTACCTCCGCTCCGACGGAGGAGATGTCCGTATCACACAAATTCGTGATGATATGGTCGTCGAACTTGAACTCCTCGGGAACTGTGGCGATTGCTCCATGAGTTCCATGACCATGAAGGCCGGCATTGAGCGTGCGATCCTTCAGGCCGCGCCTGAAGTGAAAGGCGTAGTCGCGATCAATGGTTGATCAAGGAGAAGAGTCGAAAACTATTACCCTACAAAAAGCCCCAAAACAAAAGCGGTCGCACCATTAAAGTGCGACCGCTTTTGTTTTATTAAGATGAGCGTTTCAGATCAATTATTCTCGTCTTCTTCCTCTTCTTCATTCTCGTCCTTTTTAATGCGCTTGGCGTTCATTTCTTCCTCCTTCGGAGCGAGTGCACGACGCTTTTCCTGGTTGAGCATTTCTCTGAATTCTGCCAATTTGGCTTCTTCTTCTGAAAGCACAACGCGCTGGTCGCCACGATCCTGTATGTTTTGCTCGATAGCCGCTTGCGTTTCGATCAGGGTTTGCTCAAGCTTGACTGAGTCATTACCCATTTTCTCATAGTCTTTATATGCTTTGCCGAGGTCTTTCTCCTGCTGTGCGATCGCGAGCTCAAGCTCATAAATGCGCACTTCAAGTGGCATCGCATCGAGAAGGTTCAGTGCTTGCTCAAATTCCTGAGGATAGCGGTCTGGTGAAAGGAATGTTTCATTTCCCAAGGCCATAATCATGATGATCTCGCCGGAAGGATTGGCCTTGCTGCCTGCTTTTTCTACAGTAAAATAGATATCAAGCACGCGGTCTGATACATCGCGGAGGCGTGCACCAAGAAAAGCGACATAGCCTTTTACTTTTTTGCGCTTCACTCCGGTAGCATTCGCAAGGCGATTTTCCATCACCTGCTCAATGTTTTTTGGTTGCCCTTCGATGGTGATACTTACCGCATCGACATTGGCGATTTTTTGAAAAGTAGTACGAGTAGTGCGAGCCGCGCCCTGAGCAAAAGCTGCGAGGCTAACAATAAGAAATATGAAGAGTAAAGCTGTATGACGCATGATAGGGATTATTTAGCGTGATTATAAAAGGTGCTATTATGACTAACGCACAAAATGGATGTCACAGTGTTGCGATCAATAAACCAATGTCCCTGTATTTCATACTCATATTAAATAGCCTGGCGAGCGTCTTTTTCGTGAGATGATGACGATAGATATAAATACCTTGTTTGAGGGCTTCGTTTGTCTTGATCGAATGCGAGATACCACCACTTTCGCCAATATTCAATAGCAATGGAGCGAGTACGTTCGAAATCGCAGTGGACGCGGTTCTTGCTACCCTGGAAGGGATATTGGGGACACAATAATGAATAACGCCATGCTCGATGAAGGTAGGATGGTCATGGTTGGTTGCGCGGCTGGTGGCCACACAGCCACCCTGGTCGATAGAGACATCGATAATAACCGATCCGCTTCGCATGCCTTTGACCATCTCTTCGGTCACGACCAATGGCGCACGACTACCTGCGCTAAACGCTGCGCCAATCACGACATCAGAATTCACGACAGCATCGTAAATGTAGTTGTACTGCGCGACAGAGGTGTAAATCCCCGCTCCAAGTTCGCGCACGATGCGGCGGAGGCGCGATACTTCCTGATCGATAATGCGAACGCGCGCGCCCATTGCCATAGCGGTACGTGCCGCATGGAATCCTACGGTCCCGGCACCGATAATGGTTATTTCGGCAGGCGGTATGCCTGTTATTCCGCCCAAGAGCTGCCCTTGTCCATCATTTTTACTGCTCAAAAGCTCTGCGGCAACATTGATCGAACTTACTCCTGCTATTTCGCTCATCATCTGAACGAAAGGCAATGAGTCATCCTCACTTTGGTAAAACTCAAATCCTACCGCCGTAACATTTTTCTTCATAAGCTGCTCCAGCATCTCCGGAGACAAACTTCCCAAATGAACAGGGGAGATAATCGTCTGGTTGTCGCGTAGTAGCTCAAGTTCGTTGTCGGAAAGCGGTGTTACTTTAAGAATGTAATTCGCGCATTGATATATCTCAGCTGTACTGTGCTTGATGGTCGCGCCGGCATCGGCAAAGTCGACGTCAGTAAAGCGCGCTCCTGCGCCTGCTTCACTTTGAATATATACGCGGTGACCATTGTCGACGAGTACCCGAATGGCCTCTGGGATAAGCGGTGTGCGGTTTTCCTGAAAAAAGTGTTCTTTAGGAATACCGATAGTGAGTTGGCTTTTTTCCTGGTCTATGAGTGCAACCTGCTCTTTGGGAATAGCCCATGAGCCAGCATAAAGACCTGGAAAAAGTTCACTTTCAACGCCGTATTTAATATTACCCATAATTGCCTGCGGACTAGAACTGGATTAGTGATCTTTAGTAGTTGTCTAACGAAAAAATATTGTACCTAAAAACAACAAGAATACTGGTCGTTTGAGCTCTCTTCGGCAGGCTCAGGACAAACTAGAGTCGAAAACGGTGGCTGAACGGAGCCGAAGCCACCAAAATAGTGCCTTTGGCACTGTTCCCTTCGACTACGCTCAAGGAACGGCCTTCTTTAACATTCGTTAGCAACTTCTTAGTAAAGATATGAAATCTCGTAAATTTTAAGGAATAAATTCTTTTACTTCTATTTGGCGTTTTGTCTCGCCTTTCGAAGTAATCTCAACGATCACCATATCATCGGGAAACAAGCCTGGAATGCGCTCAGGCCATTCTATAAAGCAATAGTCGCCGCTATCGAGGTAGTCGGCTACGCCTATTTCCCAGGCTTCAACTTCCTTTTCAATACGATAAAAGTCAAAATGATGAATTTCGCCAGGGTCTCCTTCGTAGGTGTTGACCAGGTTGAAGGTCGGACTGGTGACCGCCTCTTCGACTCCAAGCGCAGCACAAAGTGCTTTGATAAAGGTCGTTTTTCCCGCACCCAAATTTCCCCAAAAGCCAAAAACACGCGCCTCAGGAAGGGCATCGAGCAATGCCTTTGCTATAGTCACGTTGTCGTCGGTATGGTGGCTCGTCCAGCGATGAAGCATAACGCAAATGTAGGAACAAATTTAGCTTTTAGCTGTTGGTTTTTTTGCGTTTCTTTTGTGCTTTCATGAAGCAAATATTCCCATATAAACAGATCATTCAAATCCTGAGTCTGGACGTTGCCATTGGAGCGCTCATCTCAGGAATGGCGGTTGCCAGGGTCGCTGCCTGCGCGATGCCGATGATATGGTATGTTGCTTTGCCACTGGCAGTATGGGTTGTCTATACCTCCGATCACTTGCTGGATGCATGGCGTCTCAAAGACAAGGCGAGTACAGCGCGTCATCAGTTTCACGCACAGTATTTTAAGCCGATTAGTATCGTATGGGGAATTGCGCTGGTGACATGCCTGACCTGGGTAATGTGGGCTGCTAATCCTGCACTGCGTTGGTTGGGGCTTGGTATCGGCGTGCTTGTGCTCATACATCTTGGGCTGGTCATGATCGCAGGAGCCCGCCGTTCATGGCTCATCGTCAAGGAGGGTGGCGTTGCCCTGATTTATACTTCTGGTGTATGGGGAGGAGCCTGGGTAATGTGTTTTGAAAATTTTGCCCTTCCATTGTATGGCCTGGCAGGTATGTTCTTCTTATTGGCACTCCTCAATTTGCTAATCTTCTCTATCTATGAAGCCGAAACTGACCTGAGAGACGGGCATACATCCTGGGTACTGGGAGTGGGGACAAAACGTGCCCGACGCATCGCGGGGGTGATCGCCGGTGGAGCCGCTGGATTGGGTTTTACCTTATTATTAAATGACTCATTTGAAATAAAGATGCTCGCCTTGATTCAGCTGGCTATGCTGGGAGTTCTGGTCTGTTTACTTCTGCTGCCAAAAACCTTCGGTAGGCATGCGCTATATCGCCTTCTTGGCGATGGCGCTTTCTTGTTGCCTCTGCTTTATTTAGTAGAAGTTGTCTAACGAAACCCAAAAGGGTTGTCATGTCGAGCCGCGAAGCTGGCGAGACATCTTGACTTTTAGTCAATTAGTCGACAAAGTCAAGATTTCTCCTCAGCTCCGCGAGTCGAAATGACAACTTTGCTAAAAAATTGGCTTACACGGATTCGTTAGACAACCTCGTATAAAAAAATAGGCCTGAGCAATATGCCCAGGCCTATTTAATTATCTTAAGAGAAGCCTATTACTGATTACAGTAATCTGTAATAAAGCTAATCTGCTTGTTTCCTGGATCTACTTCAAGAAGCTTGTTCGCATATTCCATCGCGCCTTCACAGTTCAACTGCTCGGGAGTTGGATCATCCAACTGATCAGGGTTGAATGTCGATAGTGCCAAGTACAGCGCAGAGATCTTAAAGTGTGATACCTCTGACTTTTTGAAGTCAGCAACAGGCTTGTCTTTCAGTAGCTCATATACCTTGGTATAGTAAGGTAATACTGGATAACCTTCTGCATCATTTCCGCCAGTCAATTTGTATACACAGCTACCGGCCCAGTACCAACCACTTTCGTAGTCTGGCTTCAGCTCAGTAACTTTTAGATAAGCTGCCTTAGCTGATTCATAATCTTTAGCACGGTATGCTGCCAGACCGAGGTTAAAGTAGCGCTGGTAAGGAATCTCGACTCCTTTTGCTTCTTTCTCCTTCAGGATATTCTGACGGAATATCATCTCGCTTTTAAAGTCTCTTTTTCTTTTGAACTCTGTTGCCATTTCCTGGAAAAAGTCATCTGCATCACGCGCATTGTCAGGGCTCTGCTCTGCTTCAATTTCGAGCATCTTGCGATAGTTCTCGATAGCTTCAGCATAGCTTTCTTTACCCATGTGATAGTGACCAAGAGCTTCGTAGTCCTCTTTGATGATTTTTTCTTCAGGAACGACTTTGAAATACTCATCGAGCTTTGCTTTTCCTTCATCAAACTTGCCAATACCGATCAATGAGTAACCCAAAAGACGGTTCTTTACATATGAATCAGTCTGTGCCTTATTAAGCTCATCAATGGCCTTTTCGTAGTTGCCACTCAGATACAAAAACTGAGCATAACGATACTGCGCGCGAAGATCATTAGGAAGCAATGAAATGTACTTCTCGTAGTTCAAAGTAGCTTTTGTATAACGCTCCTTCTGCTCAACACTTCCTGCTTTTGAGCCAGCACCCCAACGGCGATACAGTTCGCCACGCTCTTTATAAGCAGGTGCAAGATCAGGCTGCTCTTTTACAGCTTTGGTAAGCATTTCAAGGCCTTCGTTAAACTTGCGAGCGCGGATATAAATTCCACCAAGTGAAAGCTTCGCACGAACATCAGTAGGATCGAGTTCCAATACCTTCTCGTAGTTACGCTGTGCGAGCTCGTCTACCTTACGAACTTCGTAGTACTCGGCGAGTTTACGCCAAACCTCAATGTTATCAGGAATTTCGTCACGAAGTTTGTACAAAATAAGCTTTGCTTCATCTGCTTTACCTGACTCAATTAGCAAGGTCGTAAGCTCAAGATTGATGTCGGAATTATTCTTCTTATTCAATGCCTTTACCTTGGTAATGACCTGATCGCACTCTTCACTTTTCTTTTCGACATTGTAAACACGGGCCAAGCCAATGTGGTTGTAGGCAAACTTTGACTTCTTGTCGATGCCAGCTCTAAAGGCTGTGGCCGCATCGTTATACTCCTCAAGTGTAAAATGCAAGAGGCCCTGCAAGTAGTCCCATCCTGGGTTTTTAAGATCGACTGCCATGCCTTTCTTGATATACTCGCGAGCTTCATTGTAGCGCTCAGTAATGATCAAGGTCTTGCCCTTTTCGTCGATGACCTGGGCAAAGGCAGTCGAGGCGCTTAGGATGATTGCCGCAATGGCAACCCATATGAATTTAGAAAACTTCATGCTGCTTTCGGATTTAGTTGTTACAGATTTTATGGTTAAACAAAACAAAGTGGCGGATGATAAGGAGAGCAAATTAACAAAGACTAACCCCTCTCCAAAATATCAATTTAGTATATCGATTACGGAATTTTTTCTGGAAACTGTACCTTTCGGGTAACATTCATGGCTGGCACGAGCCCTGCTTTGAGGATAATGCGTTGCCCGGTTTCGGGGCTAATCATCCACCAGGCGAAGCCTGTGCCGAGGCCGTTGCGCGTTTCGCGATGAATCGCGTAGAGGTCTCGCGTTAGACGGTAACAGCCAGCCTTAATCGGGCCTTGGTATGGCTGCATAAACTCGCCATATTTTTTATTGTAAGGACAATCTTCCTCGTTTTCAAGACTGAGTAGATTGATGTCTTCTAAAAAGCCCGTAGCCTGCTGGCTGTCGCTATCGCTGATCCAGGCTAAGCCTATGACGCCCAGTGCAGCTTCATTCTTGGGATCAGCAACGTATTGTATCACAGACGGATTGTCGCCTTGCTGGTAGCCTTTTGGTTGTACCCCTTCCATAAAGTTGTCTTTTAGAAAGCGCACCGTACTCGACTGGCTATTGTCAAAAACCAATGTAATAGCCTTATCCGCACCCTGAGGGTCCAACTCATTCCAGCGTGCAATTTTCCCAGACAAAACATCTCGTAATTGAGCTGCAGTCAATTTCTTCACGGGATTACTCGGATGTGTGATCAAAGCAATGGCATCCTGGCCTAGTTCCATCACCTTGGGGCTCGTCTTCTGCTCGCGCAAGCGCGCCCTTTCTGATCGCTCAAGCTCTCTGGTACATATCACCAAACGGATAGAGTCTGTGCTCAACATCGCCTGAATGGCTTCTTCACCTGGCATATACAGCACGTTAATCTTGGCCTCCACATACGTGTTTTCAAAAACATCGACCATCGTTTCAACAATAGGTCGAAAGGTCTCGTCAGCAGCGATGTAGATTTCACCTTTCTGCTGAGTCTCTGAGCCATCGATGGCAGAAGAGCGATCTGTGATTGCCTCATTTTCATCACCTTCATCCACAGGGCTACTGCAGCTCTGGAGGATTCCTGCGACCAGTAATCCTGTAATGAAAATTCGTGATATGTAGTGGAGCTTTTTCATAGCCTGCCAAAATTAGTGAAAAGACGTCTGATTTTATGCTTTTCTTATAAGAGCTTCTTTTTTATGTAAATCCACAGGTCGTTTTTGGTTGGTTGTTGGCATTCTTTTTGGCTTTCTAGTGGTCAGACGACTTAAGTGGTCTGACGGCTTAAGTGGTCTGACCACTTGCGCACGCGCATGCGCGCCCGTTTGTATTACGTTAGACGTAGGTTTTTCATTTTGATCAACATGCGTGAGGCATTTTTGATGATGAAGCATCCTAAAGGGCTGCTATTCATTCATTTAGACAAGGCAAAAAACGAGCTTGTCACTTTTACATTGCCTTTACATGAAATCCGTACATTTGAGGCCATGAATCGTGTACATACGCTTATCATTTTGTGCCTGGGAGTATTAATCCTTTCCAGCAGCTGCGAAGGTTTCTTTGGAACGAAGACCGACCCAAGCTTTATCGACGAACCTCAGTTCGATGATAATACCGTCGCCTATGTTCCTATCCAGCCTGTGCTTGATGGTTTTGTTCGCCCGGTCGATGTCATCGCCGGATGGGACGAGCTGATCTATGTCGCTGACGGAGGCACAGAGGAAATTGTGGCCCTGGACCAGGCAGGAAACGAGCAAGGTCGCTTTCGTATCCAAGGCCTGAAAGCGATTGTGCAAGATCGTCGTTTGGATATTATTGCGCTGGGAACACGCGATACCGTCATTGGTGGCGCAACTTTTACCTTGCCAGCAATTTATCGTCTTGATCTTAATAAAAGAGGAGATTATGGAATCGCCAATGCCTCAATTACAAATATCATCACGCACCCTTTTTATTTTAAAAATACCACGCCAAGTGGTGGCGATGAGGCGGCAGCCTTTACAGGAGTAGGCATCGTGCATGATAACCGCTATTATGTGACACGTACAGGACCTAGCAATAGCCCAAGCCGATTTGGTGGGCCGGATGATGCAGTTCTCATTTTTAACAGTGATGATAGCTTTCTGTCAACAGTTTCTGTGAATACACCGCTCGGGATTTTTAATAACTATTTCAAAGCTCCATCGGGTATTGCGACGCTAGCTCAGCCTCCTCAAACTCCGGCTGTAAGTACGCGGGGTGATTTTTACTACGCTTCTTTAGGAGAAGGAAATGTGTTGAAAGTGCAACGTATTCGCTTTGCTGAGTCTGATTTTGGAGCATCTTTTGTAGTCGATAATCTGCCCGCTGGCGACACGACAAAAGCAGATAATTTCCTTTACACACCGAGCCGTTTTGAGAAGCCTCAGGACGTTACTGTGGCAGGAGATGGAACTTCGTATATTTTTGTTGTGGATAGCGAGCGAGATTCTTTGTACCAATTTAGCACACTAGGCTATGAAGGTGTAAATCCGCCAGCAGGCTCTCGTAGTAATAAGGCGATCTACGCCTCATTTGGTGGTACAGGTGTCGGGCTAACGCAGTTCAATGAGCCTAGCGGAGTTGCGTACCTCGATAGGATCGTCTATGTTGCCGATGCCGGAAATGGGAGAATTTTGCGTTTCAAACTAACGACCGATTTTGAGTAAAAAGCTCAATGCTGAAATCCTGTTTGCGCACGCCAATGGATTTCCAGGAGGGAGTTATCAGCCATTATTCGATGCGATGGCACCGCACAAGGTGCATGCTATAGCGAGCATTTCCGAGGATATCGCAGATGTCAGGCCGCGCCTGCGGCCCTTAGCCGATATCCTCGAAGCACGTATTCGCCGCGATTTTGATAAGCCTATTATAGGCATGGGCCACTCCCTCGGAGGCGTCCTGATGTACCTTGTGGCGAAGCGTGACCCAGCGCTTTTTTCGCAACTTATTTTGATGGACCCGCCATTCTTTCGCCCTTCCAAAAGGCTGTTGGTAGGAACGGTCGGTAAAGTCGGCCTGGGAAATATCGTTCCGGTGGCGCGCCTCGCCGCGAAGCGGCGCAGTCGCTTTTCGAGTCACAAGGCAGCAGAGGCATATTTCTCCGATAAAAAATTCTTCCAGCGAACCCATCCCGATACGGTCAGGCATTATGTTGCCCATGGACTGGTTGAGGAAGGCGATGGTTTCCGTCTTCGTATTCCACCTGAGTTTGAACGTGCGATCTACCTCAATTTGCCTGTTTTTTTAGGTAAAAAGGTTGTTGATGTTCCTTCCACATTCTTATATGCGACGCGGCATGATGTTTTGAGTAAGCGAGATGTACAGTGGCTGAAGCGCTATTTTTCTCAAACCACATTCATCCCAATGGAAGGCAGTCACATGTTTCCATTGGAGCAACCCGAGGCCGTCGCCAACGCAGTTTTGGCAAAAGTCGTTGGCTCATAATTCGAATATGTAGGTAGCCTGACAAAGCGTTTTATTTTCCTTCAAAATACCGAACTATTCAAAGGCCGTTGGGGTACACCAGCCTGATTTTACTTTTTAATCAGAAGACATCATGTACCCGAAACGAACCTTATACTTGCTGGGAATAGGCTGGGCCATTTTCCTAACGAGCTGCATCGGAACCGACATTATCCCCGATCGTGTTGATCCTGAGTTGCGCATCTCCAATCCTGTAGACACGATTGGTATCAGTACCGATTATCAATACGAAGCATCCTATTTCAATACTATAGGATTGCCCGATCCCGCCGCGAGTATTTCATGGGAAAGCTCCAATCCTGATGTTATCGCGATTGATGAAAATGGTTTGGCGCGTGCTGTTAGTTTAGGCAATGCGCGCATAACAGCCTCTGTTCAGCAGGACAGCGGAGTCGTTGAAGACTTTAATGAGGTGGCCGTCGGTGAAAGTACGGTCAATAACTCGGAGCAGTCGGGCACTATTCAAACGACAAGCTCTTACAAGCTCACAGGGGATTTTGTAATAAGGTCAAACGGTGACGGTGGGATTGATATCGTGATTGCCGATAATTATGAAGCATCGACGGCTTTGCCTGGTTTATATCTTTATCTGACCAATAACCCCAATACGGTTGCCGGAGCGAAGGAAATCGGCAAGGTTCAGACCTTCAAAGGCGCGCATCAATATACCGTTGACGATGCAGAACTCTTTACCTATAGTCATCTCCTCTATTTCTGTAAACCTTTCAATGTCAAAGTCGGCGACGGCGCTATTAATTAACACTGTCACGACTGATTGCACTACTTCTGTCAGCGCTTTACGCATTGTATTGATGCGCTGATAGAGGTTGGTAATCCAAACAAAAAACCTGATTATGAAAAAGCTATTTATTATATGCTCCATGCTTACGATTGTCAGCAGCTCATTTGCCGGAGGGCCCTGGACACAGAAAAAGGGGAAAGGATATTTTAAACTATCAGAGCGCTGGATCGTGTTTAATCGACACTTTACAGACCAAGGGAAAACTGATCCTAATGTGACGACCGGAATTTTTAATACTTCCTTCTATGGAGAAATAGGCGTGAGCGATCGTTTTACTGCGATATTGAATATGCCATTCTTTAGTCGCACATATATGAACAATGTCGTTTCAGGCACCACGGGCGAAACCATCGTGCCAGGCGAAGCGCTCAATTCATTTGGTGATACGGATGTGGCTGTTAAATATGCTTTGACAAAGGCGGGAGCAAAATTTCCGGTTGCTGCTTCCCTTACATTTGGATTACCACTTGGGAATCCTTCGGGAGGAAGTCAGGGAAACCTGCAAACCGGTGATGGGGAATTCAATCAGATGCTGCTGCTACACGCAGGCAAAGGCGGCTTCAGAATAGGAAAGCATATCAACGCCTACAGCAGCATTCAGGCTGGTTTCAATAATCGAACAAACAATTTCTCGGATGAAATTCGCTTTGGTCTGGAAGGTGGATTGGGTTTTGCCAAAAATCGATTCTGGCTAATTGGGAGAATTGATGGCGTTGAGTCTTTGAAAAATGGAGCGACAGCGGCTTCTGTGACCAGCACCAGTATTTTTGCCAACAACACAGAATTTACCGGAGTCTCCCTTGAAGCTGCCTACTACGCGACCAAGCGTTTTGGAATAAGCGCCTCTGCCAGTGGAGCCTTTAGAGGAGAGATTATTGCCGCAGCGCCAGCCTTTTCATTTGGGATATTTTTAGATACTTCGCGGTAAAATTGTTCACTTCAGGCATCGAGCAAATTTGTTACTTTTACCCTAAGCTTTTATATCATTATTTTAGGAAAAAAGAACATGCAAACCATCCTCGATCGCTTTATCCGTTACGCCAAAATTGACACAGAGTCTGATCCTACGAGTACGTCAATTCCTTCTACTGAAAAGCAGAAAAACCTGGCGCGGCTACTGGTCGAAGAATTGGGAGCGATAGGGATAGAAGATGCAGAGATGGATGAATGGGGCTATGTTTACGCCACGATTCCAGCGACAGTAAATAAGGACGTTCCGGTCATTTGCTATTGCTCGCATATGGACACTTCGCCTGACTGTAGCGGAAAGGATGTAAAACCTCTGGTGCATCGCAACTATCAAGGCGGTTCCATCAGTTTGCCCGATGATCCTGATATCGTATTGGTACCAGAAGAACATCCCGACCTCGCCAAGCAAATCGGAAATGATATCGTGACGGCGAGTGGTACAACCCTGTTGGGAGCAGATAATAAAGCAGGACTTGCTGCAATCATGGATGCCGCCACTACGCTTATGGCTGATCGCAGCATTCCACATGGCAAGATTCGCATCCTCTTTACACCCGATGAAGAGATCGGCCGTGGAGCAGATAAGGTCGATATCAAAAAGCTGGGAGCAGATTTTGGCTACACCGTCGATGGCGAGACCCTTGGCTCACTGGAGGATGAAACCTTCTCTGCTGACAGCGCGACGCTGGATATTCAAGGCGTAAGCATTCATCCTGGCTTTGCTAAAAATAAGCTCGAAAACAGCCTTAAAATCGCCGCTGATGTGCTTGCCGCTTTGCCCAAAGACAAGCTTTCGCCTGAGACAACGGAAGAACGTGAAGGATTTATTCACCCTGTCACGATGAAAGGAAACGCCGATCAGGCAACGATTGATTTTATTCTACGAGGCTTTACGGTGGAAGAGCTAAAGGCGCATGCTGCGTATTTGCAAAATATCGTTGATGGCGTATTGAAGCATTATCAAGGCTCAAAAGCTACGCTCACGATCAAGGAGCAGTACCGCAATATGAAGTATGTGCTCAATGATTATCCGCAGGTGGTGGCGAATGCCGAAGAGGCAATCAAGCGAGCAGGAATTCCAGTGGTAAAGCGTGCAATTCGTGGTGGGACTGACGGCTCTCGTTTGTCATACATGGGCTTACCTTGCCCTAATATTTTCGCTGGCGAACACGCCTTTCACTCCAAAGTAGAATGGGTTTCGGTGCAGGATATGGAAAAAGCCTCAGCGGTTTTGGTGAACCTCGCTCAGGTTTGGGCGGAGTAAAAGTCTTCGATCCTCGGCGTTTGATTCTTGATGTTCGATTCTTTTTCTGAGCAGCGAAGATCAAGGATCAAACAGCAAGGACTTTTAAAACCAGCCCGCAACTTGATCTCTGAAAACTCCTAAGAGTACCGTGTAAATCAAAATACTTCCACAAAGCCATATCATGGTTTTGCGTGGTTTCGTATGAAATGAAATAGCTATTGCTACTGCAAGTGGGGGAGAAAGCAAGGGCGTAAGTACTGCGACTCCGAGTATCCCAAAACGTTTCCACACCTTTACGATGCGCCGACGTGTTTTAAATGACAGGGTCTTGTTTTTGCGCAGATGAAGTTCGATCAGTTTGGCGATTCTAGCTCCGAAATAGGTAAACATGATGATCCCTACACAGCCACCTAATCCTGCTGTCAGTAGGAGTTCGACGAGAGAAAGTGTATCAGCAAGTCCCATGGCTATTCCTACCAGGTACTTGAATACGCTGGTAAGAAATATGGCTGCATATTTCCCGAGTTGAACACTTGTGGATAGGAGAGTCGATAACATCTGTTTTTCTTAGGGCCACGAAATTAGCCAAATTTTACACCAAAATTGTCGTGGAAATAGCATGATTTAGTGTCTTTGATAGTATCATATGATACTATCATGAAAATTCCTCATAATGCTATTGAAAATACGCAACGAGGCCTTTAAGGGCTTGATGTTCAGGCAGGAAATTCGAGGTTTGGTAAAAAGGTTTTTTTGAAATAATAAAAACGCGGCCGCTATCCCTTTCGGAATGGCGGCCGCGTTTATTATACAAAAGTCCTGTTAGCGTGTTTTTACCAACTTGACTTCTTCCACGATCTCTCCTGCACGAACACGAATAATGTATATTCCTGCTGGTACATTCGGGAGAAGGCGAGTGCTTGCTCCCGTAGGAATTGCCTGTGATGACCAGACCTTTTTACCTACAGCATTATACATATCGATGGTTGCTGAGCGCACATCCAGTTCAGGAATTTGAATGTTAATTTCCTGACTAAATGGATTCGGGCTAACCTTCACCCCAATAGGCTCAGGCTCGATACCGATTTGTGGCTCACCTTCCATAAAGGCTGCCGGATCGATAGCCGCTGAGTTTCCACTACAGCTTCCTTCGTAGATACGCACATTGCGGAAGTATGAATTGCCGGTTTGGGCACCGCCATCACTGTCACAGATGAATGCTAATCGATCAAAGCTTCCTGTATAGAAATTACCCACAGGAATGACATAACTCGTCCAGGTATTACCTGTGTAGTTGTCATAATTCAGGTAGCCCCATGACTGCGTTCCATGTACTTTGAATGTGCGGTTGCTGCTGATATTATTGTCATTGTCAAAACCGATACCGTGAATTTCGCCTTGTACTGTAGAGCGGAAGTCAAATTCGATAACGGTATTGGCAGTAACTGTATAGTTTAGAAGAACAGCTTTCCAGCCATTATTCTCTACCAACACAGTCGCGCCGGCATCCTGTACACTCACCTGGCCCTGGTCTTGTCCTCCGCCATAGCTCACAGGCGCAGTTACCGTAAAGTCAAGTGGCGGGCAAGGATCGTTTGCTGCACTCTGAATAACAATATCATCGATACAGATATCGCCTTGCCATGTTGTGCCGCTCGTGCCATTAAAGCGAACACGTAGATTCGTCGCGTTAGTATAGTTTGCAAGGCTGGCATTGGCTGCTTGCCAGTTTGCTCCCTGGTCGCCATTTTCTGACCAAACCTGCGCCCATGTAATACCATCTGTACTTACTTCGAGATTAAGCGTTCCAGGGCTTCCGAGCATATGATACTGGAAGCTGATTTCAGGACTAGGAAGATTTGTCAAGTTGAGACAAGGTCCATTCAGGATCGCTGTTTTACTTGGATAATTTGGCGACGAAACCTCCATGTATGCATAGAAGCTTCCCTGAGCAGCTGCCGCAGGACAAGTACCGCTTGAAGGCGTACCACCAGACTGGCGTGTCCAGTCAAAGTCATCTCCAGCAGTAGCATTAAACCAGCCAAGGCTGCTTTCAAAATCATTGCTGAATGGGAAGCTGGTAATCGTGTATACACAGTTTGTCAAAACACCGGTAGTGAAACCAGGACCTCCTACATATGGAGAAGAAACACCTGTGCAATTACTCTGTACCTGCCATTCGTAGTCAGTTCCAGAAGTAAGCCCTGATAGCGAGTGGGTTGTACCTGCGATGTTACCTACTGTTGTCCAGTTTGCTGCACCGAGTACGCGATACTGCAGGTTGTATGAGTTAGCTCCTCCACCTGCACTCCATGTGAAGATTGCAGAGTTTGTGCTAACACTTGTTGTTGCGAGGTTGCTTGGGCTTCCACATGATGGCAAGCTTGTACCTACACGAATATCATCGATACAAATATCACCTTGCCAGGTAGAACCACTTGTTCCACGGTAACGCAAGCGCACACTATTCGAGTTGGTGTAATTGGCCAGGTTGACGATTGCCAGCTGCCAGTTGCTTCCCTGGTCGCCAGTAAGTGACCATACCTGTGACCAGCTTAGGCCATCCGTACTTGCTTCAAGACGAATCGTTCCAGGGCTTCCAAGCATGTGATACTGGAAACGAATTTCCGGATTATTCACATTGCTGAGGTCAAAACAAGCTGATTCAAGTGTCGCAGTTTTGGTAGGATAGTTTGGTGAAGAAACTTCCATGTATGCATAGTAGCTTCCTACCGCTGCATTGTTAGGTCCTGTTCCACTGGAAGGTGTTCCTCCAGTGCGACGTGTCCAGTCAAAGTCATCTCCGGCTACATTGCTCCATCCCAAAGTGGATTCGAAAGAATTGGTGTAAGGGAAATTGGTGATAGTTGCCGAACAGGTATTAACTGGGCTTGTAGTGAAGTTTGGACCTGAAGCACTGACAGAGTTAGTCGTGCCGCAATTTGTGCTAAGCTCCCACTCGTATGTCGTATTTCCAGCAAGGCCGGTAATCGTATAGGTCGTTCCGGAAATGTTGGAAACAGTAGTCCAGGTTCCTGTACCGTTGACGCGATACTCCAATGTGTAGCTTACAGCTCCTGCTGCAACAGACCATGTTACGTTAGCCGAATTTTGAGTAACATTCAATACTGCAAGTCCGCTAGGAATATCACACGGAGGTGTGAGCGTCGTGAAGTTCGGTCCAGCAGTATAGGCTGAATTGTTGGTGGCACAGTTGGTGCGCACTTCCCACTCATAAGTTGCGCTAGCGTTTAGGCCGGTCGCACCGTAGCTCGTTCCTGATACATTATTGGCGTTTGTCCAAGTCGCTGAGCCCGTGAGGCGGTAGCGTACATTGTAACTCGCAGCGCCTGAAACTGCACCCCAGTTGAGAATAGCGTCTGTAGCTGTGATGGATGTTACATTCAGATTTGCAGGTGCATTACACGGAGGAGTCAATGTTGTGAAGTTCGGTCCTGCTGTATAAGCTGAGTTGTTAGCTGCACAGTTGGTGCGCACTTGCCACTCATATGTAGTCGTGGCAGTAAGACCGGTAAGCACTTGGCTTGTTCCAGAGACATTGTTTACGTTGGTCCATGTTGTTGTTCCCACTACACGGTAGCGAACATTGTAGTTCGTTGCGTTTGCAGAAGAAGACCACACCAACGTAGCTCCATTTAAACCAAGTCCTGTTACCGCTAAGTTTGTAACCTGATCACACGGAGGTGTAAGCGTCGTGAAGTTTTGTCCGGCAGTGTAGCCAGAGTTTTGGTTGCCGCAGCTTGTGCGTACTTGCCACTCATATGTTGTTGTAGCAGCAAGGCCTGTAAGCACCTGACTTGTTCCAGAGACATTGTTCACATTGGTCCAGGTCGTCGTTCCTGCTACACGATAGCGAACATCGTAGTTCGTAGCGTTTGTAGAAGAAGACCATCCCAGCGTAGCACCATTGATGCTAATACCTGATACCGCCAAGTTAGTTGGAGCATCACATGGAGGCGTGAGTGTCGTGAAGTTCTGTCCGGCAAGATAGTTTGAGTTTAGATTGCCACAGCTCGTGCGTATTTCCCACTCATATGTTGTACTTGCAGTTAAGCCGGTAGCTGTATAGCTGGTTCCGGTTACATTATTAGCGTTGGTCCAGGTCGAAGAACCGACTGCGCGGTAACGCACATCATAGTTGGTTGCTCCAGGCGCAGCCACCCAGTTAAGTGCGGCACTGTTTGTAGTGATTCCACTTATGCTTAAGTTAGTTGGTGCATCACAGGTTGGGGCATTGCTTTTTACTTCAATATCGTCAATACAAATATCACCTTGCCAGGTTGTGCCACTCGTTCCACGGAATCGAAGGCGAAGCTCAGTAGAAGACGTGTAGCTATTAAGTCCTACTACTTCAGAAACCCAGTTGCTTCCCTGGTCGCCTGTCTGGCTCCAGATCTGTGTCCAGCTTGTGCCGTTTGTGCTTGCTTCCAAGCGAATAGTTCCAGGGCTGGCCAGCATGTGATACTGGAAGCTGATTTCAGGATTTGAAATGCCGCTAAGATCAAAACATGGTGATACCAATGTTGCAGTCTTGGAAGGATAGTTAGGAGTTGAAACCTCCATATATGCATAGAAGCTTCCTTCTGCCGCTCCAGTTGGGCCCGTTCCGCTCGAAGGCGTTCCACCTGACTGACGCGTCCAATCGAAATCGTCATTCGTTACATTTGTCCAAAGTATTCCTGCCTCAAAATCGTTCGAGTATGGATAACTGCTCACCGTAACAGAACAGCCAGTAAAGACATTGGTGGTAAAGCCAGGGCCTGAAGCGTAGACTGAATTAAGCGTTGCGCAATTGGTGCGTACCTGCCACTCGTAATTGGTGCTTGGGCTAAGGCCTGTGATGCTTTGGCTGGTAGCTGTGACATTGTTAACGGTAGTCCAGGAAGCTGCGCCCACTGCGCGGTAGCGCAAGTTGTAATTCACTGCACCGTTTGCTGCTGACCAGCTTACCTGAGCAGAGTTCGTTGTGATAGATGTTACACTGAGATTTGATACTTGATCACAGGTAGGAATATTGCCACCAAAATCATCAGTGCTAAATAGTCCACGACCGTGCGTCGCAGCAATCATCATATTGTCAGAGTTACGATATGCAAGCATGTCAATACGCGTATTAGCAAGGCCGCCATTAGTCGGTCCCCAGTTCGTACTTGTACCATTGAGCGCATCAGTACTCCATACACCAAGCTCGGTTGCTACCAATGCCTGACTGTTATTATTTGGAGCAAATTCAATCCAGCGAACAGGCATATCAGGAAGATTTCCTTCGATAGATGTCCAGCCTGTACCACCATTGGTAGATTCATAAGCACTGGTGCTTCCATAGTTGCTGTATGTGATCAGGATATGGTCTTCGTTACCATCTTCGATGGTTACACAAGAAACAGAGCCTGAGCCAGTACGAACGACAGTACCTGTAGCACTACTCGTATTCGCATTGTCTACACGTACAACTTCACCATTGCTCAATCCGAAGTAGACACGGTTGGCTACATTAGGTGAAACACGTACAGTAGTGGCTTTTCCATTATTAAACTGCGAAATAGAACGAGAACCCGTTGTATTGCTAGAACCTACACCAGTGATGTAGCTGTATTGGCCATTATTATATGTACCATAGAGCACATTGTTATCGCTATCGTAGTCAGTAGGATTGATAAATGAACCTGAGCTAGATCCTATAGTAAGACGGACATGTGAGCCCCAGCTATTGCTGGTGATGCGGTATGCATTATATACATAACTCGAAATCTGAATATTAGGCTGGTCCTGGTCAATGTGACAAAAAGCACCATCACCACCAGTCACTTCCACAGTGCTATTGATACCTGCATTGGTGAAACGGTGTGTTCCATTATCCTGCGCACCAGCGAGGAATTCGTTTACGCCTGCATTTGGGTGAATATCCGCAGCATAAAACTGAGTGACATTGTATCCATTTGCAATGAAATTGATTGTAGGGTTTGTTGCGGCACCATTTGTACTGCGAAATACACCACCATCATTACCAAAATAAACGCGGTTGCTATTACCGTTCTGGAAGACGATAGCATGCTGGTCAGCGTGTACATACTGAAATCCACCTCCGCCATACCACTGACTGACCTGTGTCCATGAGGTTCCACCATTGGTAGAAAGGAGTAGATCAATACCACCAATGTAGATACGGTCATCATTATTAGGGTCAACTGCTGCGATCAAGTCATACCATGCTTGTCCACGACAGAAGTTGGTCATGCCTAGGGCACTTGGTACCGTTCTGCTCACCCAAGAAGTTCCTCCATTACTGGTTTGGTAGATGCCGCCACAATCGTTATTCGATGTGCTGTGAAGAATCGCATATACACGGTTTGCATTAGATGGCGCTACCGCGAGTTCGATACGACGACCCGCAGGTAGGCCACCAGCGAGTTTTGTCCAGTTAGTACCTCCATCAGTCGATTTATAGACTCCGTCACTGCTGAATACGCCGAGTGAACAGTACAGGTCGCCATTTGCAGCGATTTCGATATCCGCTGCACGATTCGTTCCGCCACCACCGGCACCAGAACCGAGTACTTTGCTCCAGTTTGTGCCTCCATTGGTGGAGCGCTGGAGACCGCCATTACGCGTAGTTGCCAGAACGTCACCGTTAGCAGCTACTACAAGCTTCATGACATAGTGAAAGGTGCTGTTTCCTGTTGAGGTAAGCCTTGTCCAGGTAGTACCACCGTTGGTTGTTTTCCAAATACCTAGTCCACGAATCGCATCCGCGTTAAACCAGCCTTCACCAGTTCCGAAATACATAATCTGAGGATTGGAAGGGTCCTGAGCAATGCTGCTTACCGCCATGTTTTCCAGGAGATCATTAATGGGGGTCCAGGTTGGAGTGCCAGCAAGTGCGTTTGTGGTTTTCCAAAGTCCACCGCCGACTCCACCGGCCCATAGCGTATTACCGGTTCCGTCATTTTCATCGACGAGGATGGCACGTGTACGGCCCGATACATTGCTTGGTCCGCGCTCTTGCCAGGTTACGCCATTGATCGCTGCGCGATTGGATGGTGGTTGGTTGCGAAGGCGGTCGGCATATGCCGCTGCTGCGGCTAGTCGCTCACGAGGAACCTCTCCGGTCGTGAGGTCTACAGTCTTATCAAATTCTTGTTCGATTGCTTTGTCGATGCGCTGCATCTTGGGCAGCTTCTTTTCTTCCTTAGGTTGATTTTGCCAAAAACATAATCCGGCAAAGAGGGACAAGGCTAGCCCCGCAATAACAATAGTGTTGCGTCTTTTCATTTGGATAAATTAGCTGTGCGTTTAACATATGGCTTAGGAGAGGTAGTGAATAAGTATATTAAAGCACGCAATGTTTTAGAATTATTCCAAACGATGAATTAAATATTCCTTTAAGGTCCAAATACGGCGAAGGGTGCGATTTTGTAGGCTGAATTGCTAAAAAGGCTTGTTTTGGGTAGGGGATCCGTACAGGTTTAAAAAAGGTAGTCACCCCTCAGTCTACTGTCTTGTCCATGTTTTTTTAAAAAAAACTCCCTATTAGAACATCGATACTTAGGGAATTAATATTATTTAATTATTCGAACTAAGTATAAATACTTAGTTTCCTTTTGCGACAATATCCTGATCACCTAGCCAGTCGCTGATGTTTTTCTTCTGAATAGCTGCTGCCATGAGGTCCGGAAATTTATCGGGTGTGCAGGCAAAAACAGGAATGCCCATTTCTGCAAAACGATTTGCATTTCCATGATCATACGCAGGGCTTCCTTCATCATTGAGTGCCAATAAGCAAATGACTTGCACACCACTATCTACCAGGGCTTTGGCACGCTCAAGCATCTGAGGTTCATTGCCGCCTTCATACAAGTCTGTGATCAAAACCATAATGGTGTCATCGGGTTTCGAAACTAAATCCTGGCAATAGCTAAGTGCCAGATTGATGTCGGTACCGCCGCCTAGTTGCACACCAAAAAGCAATTCCACCGGATCGCTTAAGTCTTCTGTGAGATCTGCCACCGCAGTGTCAAATACGACCATGCTGGTCTTGACATTGGGGAGCGAAGCCATCACCGCGCCGAAGATGCCTGAGTAGA
Organism: Bacteroidia bacterium; assembly: GCA_045106685.1. Classification (GTDB taxonomy): domain Bacteria; phylum Bacteroidota; class Bacteroidia; order J057; family J057; genus JAUIGE01. The sequence goes on from JBGCFB010000251.1 coordinate 23,665, forward strand.
CAACCGATGTCCCCATGGAGCCGCTTTGGTCTAGGCAGAGAATGACGTCTTTGAGCGACTTGCGAGACTTGCGGCCATAGCCGATCAGCGTTTCGGGTACGATCGTTTTGTAATCGGCCTGATAGTGCTTGAGGTTTTTGAGAATAGTCGCTTGCCAGTTGATTTCATTATGGCGCGGACGCTGCTTTCGGGCAGAGCGGTCAATCGCTCCCTGGATAGCTGCGATGGTGCGCTGTTCCAGTTTCTTCATCAAGTCATCGACTACTTTTCGGACGACTTTGCGCGCAGTATCTTTTGTTTTAGAAGGAATCAATTTGCCTAGTTGCATCAACGTAGCAACCAGGTTTACATCAGGTTCAGCACGCTCCAGAATCTCTGGTTCAAACATCATTTTTTGTTTGATTTCAGGGTGCTTCATTGCGTCTTGCTGTAGCACCTCGACGACGGTATCTGGAAAATAGCCGCGGATGTCACCAAGCCAGCGCGATATGGAAGGAGTCGAAACGCCCACACCGCCAGCTCCTTTTTTTTCACCATAATCAAAACTGCCCTTCTCCTGAAAGTCATAAAGCGCACCCAGCGCGCCGTCAATCGCAGCAAGCTCATCATCAAGCTTTGCACCAGTGCCATCGGCCGATTCGCCGCCGAGCATAAGCCGCCATTTTACGATTTCCTCTAACGGATTCTCTTCCATGATTTAGCTCAGTATAAATGTGTCTAATCCTTCAAATACGCGCTCTATTCGCGCTTCATCCACGTCATGTGCTTCCTTATTCTGGCTGCCACTTTCAGCCACTAAGCCGTTTTGGGCCTTCTGGCCGACCTGACGGCGTTCGCCATATGGGAACCGCGAGAAGGCCCGTCTTAGATAAGGAAGCAGATTCATGAAAATCGATTTCTCCAATGACTCCACCCAGGTATATAATACATTCCAAAGGCGGTGATCATAAATCAGGATCATCCCGCTTCCGCGGAGGAATCCTTCTATCCAACTGGCGACATTACGCGGATCGCGCGCCACCGACAGAGCCTGTCCGATACGTTGCATCGCTTCCTCATAGGGCAAGCGACCGCTGTCCAGCAATAGACGACACACGCAACCACGAATAATATCATGCACACCTTCACGGTCGATCAGCAGGTGGAGGGCTTCTTCCCATTGGGCATAAACCTCCTCCTGGTCATAAATTTTAATCGCTTGTTGGAGGGAAACAATATGGCCAAACATCGCATTTGAGCTATCCTCATCCAGACCATAACAAGCGTTCGGCAGGCCAATACAGATTTTAGTAAAAAGCCTTTTAACAATATCCGAAAGCACATCAATATCGGATTGGCGGACATTGCCATATCGACTGATATTCACGAGCTCTGGAATGGCTTCCATCAGGTCCAGAATGTCTGATGACTGAGAGGAGAGTGCGTCGATTCGATTTAAGAGGGCATCGATGCTGTCATTTAATTCTGCCGGAATAGCCTGATTGATAAGGCGTGCGATGGTCGCGATGCGGTTGCTTGACTCACTTTGCTGACGAATCTCCTGAATAGTAGCCTGTTCGACGGTGTTGCCCAAATAGGCTTTGTCGATCAGGGTGATCATCATTTCCGGTTGCCAGTACAGCGTCCAGGCTTCCTTAAATGTGCCTTTGGTACGGCTATGTGTGCGCGTTGCCCAGGTGATGCCGAGCAACTCCAGGCGATGAAGAAGCACGCTTCGCTTCAGGTCAATATCTTTACGAAGGTCCAGCGTCTGCAACTTCTCGTCGGCAGTCAATTTCATGCGCAGACTTTTGATGATCTTTTCAAAATCCTGCTGGAGCGGCACTTTTGGAATGTCATCTGGTACGGTGCCAATGATATTGCCGACAACCAGTTTTTTACGAATCAATTCTACCAAAACACCATCGCCCATGCACATGACCGTGAGGATCGCCTCATTGAGTTCTGAAAGCGTGACGTGCGATTTTTTGCGAAGCTGACAGAGTGAAATCGCTAGTCGATAGCTTTCCAAAACATGCGCCGTGGAGATGTCCATGCCTTCTTCTCTAAACTGCGCAGCGACGGCGGTCAGCCAGGTCATGGCGATATCTTCCGGCAGGCTCCATTGGTGAGCATACCAGCCAGGACTGGTGATTCCAGCTCCATAACCGCTGAACATCGACAGGCGATCATTGGTCCAGGGAATCCAGGACGCTTCTAGCTTAAGCTTCGGCTTGGGTAGCTTTTTGAGTAATTTGGCATCGTCGCGGTCTTGTCCGCTGATATCCATAAGCGCTGGTGCATGCCAAGCGCCACAGACTACGGCGATGGTGCTATGCATGTCCATCTGGGCCTTGCGTACAAGTTCGCGCATCCAGGCCTCACGCGCTATGTTTTCTGTATCTAGCGATGACGCAATTCCTTCATCACGAAGGGCCGTCATGGCTATATTTACTGCTTCGAAATGAGCCTCTTCACTTGCCGTTTTGCCATGCTCAAACTGATAATCCCACCAGCTTTCTCCGTCATCAAAACCAGCCGCCTCCGCAAGGTATGACATCGGATCACGATGAATAGGTGCGGAGCCGCCTTGCGCTTTTTGTCCAAAACTAATCGCAGCAGGAAGATCAATAGCCCGAACTGGTATCTGATGTTCGTTGGCGTAGGCCGCCGCAACCCACTCAGGTGAATACGCTGCAAATGGATAGAATGTCGACTGACTTGGGTCTTTGGGGTTGTATATCATAATAGCCACCGGAGGACGGAGGTCCGGATGGCCGATGTGCGGAAGAAGCGGGTCGATTTCGGGTGCGCCTTCCACTAATATTATATCTGGCTTCAGCGCTTCAAGGCGTTTTTTGACCTTGATCGCCGAACCCACTCCGTGGTGTCGTATGCCTAAAATATGTACCGCCATCCTATGCTTCTTTGCACGCCCTATAAATGTCGCGGTTCGATTTTTCTGTTTTGAGCACTGTTTCCATATATTCTTTCCAAACTACGGCATCCTGGACGGGGTCCTTCACGATGGCGCCTACGAGGCCGGAAGCGATGTCCTGAGCGCTGAGTGTTCCGTTGCCAAAATGAGCAGCAAGTGCCAGTCCACTATTGACTACTGAGATTGCTTCGGCAGTGCTCAATGTGCCGGTGGGAGACTTGAGTTTGGTCTTGCCGTCTTCGGTGACGCCGTGGCGCAACTCGCGGAAGATTTTTACAATCCGCGCGATTTCTTCCGTAGCCGGTAATGCTGCCGGAAGTTCCAGGCTTTTGGCGAGACCAGCCACCCTTGTCTGAACGATGTTGATTTCTTCTTTAGCTGTTTTTGGGGTGGGCAAAATGACGGTATTGAAACGACGCTTCAACGCCGATGAAAGCTCATTTACGCCTTTGTCGCGGTTATTCGCAGTTGCAATCACGTTGAACCCCTTTACTGCCTGCACCTCGGTGTTCAGTTCAGGAATAGGCATCATTTTTTCGGACAAAATGGTAATTAATGTGTCCTGGACATCAGCCGAAATACGCGTGAGTTCTTCGATGCGGACGATCTTGCCGTCACGCATGCCACGAATCACAGGTGTCTCTACGATCGCTTCCTGAGAAGGACCCTCTGCCAGCAAGCGCGCATAATTCCAGCCATAGCGAATGGCTTCTTCGCCTGTGCCTGCAGTGCCTTGTACGATCATGGTGGAATCACCGCTCACCGCAGCTGCAAGATGCTCCGACACCCATGATTTTCCAGTACCCGGAATTCCATATAGTAGCAAAGCCCTGTCTGTAGTCAGTGTGGCTACGGCGATTTCCATCAATCGCCGATCCCCGATATATTTTGGCGTGACTTCAAATCCGTTGGAGAGTTTGCCACCCATCAGGTAGGTGACTGCTGCCTGTGGTGACATGTGCCAGTTCTGCGGGACAGACTCTGAGTCCTGGGCCTTGATAGCGGCGATTTCTTCAGCGTATTGATGCTCTGCGTGACTGCGTAATATGCTCATGATGATGGTATTATTGAGGTGTTTTTAATTCAAAAATGCGTTGCTTGAGTTGGGCCGTAATAGCGATAGGGCGCTGTATACATTGTTCCCAGTAATCAAACCAGCGCTCATGCTGGCTTCGCTTGCTGACAGCATGCAAAAAGGGCAGCGAGCTTACAGGAAAGCGTGTTCCCATTTGGTAGCCTTCCTCCACGGAAACATAGTGTTTTCCCTGGCCTAGTTTGGCGCGAATAGCGCGAAGGACATTTTCTGCAAAGCGATTTGACCAGGTGTTTTCAGGAGTAAATGGTCGGTTTGCGATAAGTTTAAAATAGAGAAAGGCTTTTTGTGAAGTAATGTAAGCTTCAAAATCGACCTGTGACATATGTGGTAGTAGTGGTTCCGCATCGTCGATGGGCAGGTGCTGGGAAAGTGCCTGGATAAGTTGTTGATTTTTGCTCAAAATAGCCTGATCGATCAGGGCTTGTTTGAGTATTAGGGTTGGCTTTCCGGCAGTTTTAGAAAGGAATTGTGTGTCCTGGAAAAAGTAAGCAACGGTATCTTCTGTATCTCTTCCCAGTATATTTTTCCAAAAATCAAAAGGAAGAATCGCAACCATTTCAGCAAACCAATACAAAACGTCTTCATCAAATAAATCAGCATGCGGATTCTGAGGCTCCAGTCCCAACAGCGTATTCATAATATCGCCATCCCAAAAGCTATCGCCATCTTTCAGTAACGTGAATGTCTTAGCCTTCTTGCCCACCAATTTCGACAATATCCCTCCAGAAGACTTTGTTGAAATGTATGGTGATAATGCACGGTTCAATTCATTTAATAATGGCTTGTATGCAAGGGTGGCAAGCATACTGCAGAGCAAGCGCTTACACTGTCGATCCGTTTTGCGCTTGAGGCTGACCCCTTCGAAATCCGATTTGTATATATGGATCAAAAGTGGAAGACTCGCCTCATGTAGATTTTTAGAAATGATTTTCAAAAAAGCCAGCTTATCCCGTACATGTTCCTGCGGCCAGTCTGCTCGCAATAGCTCGTCGGCCTGTTCAGGATTTTGCTGGAGGATTTCGTCAAATAGCGTCCGCCTTTCGGCCGCATCGGCCTCTTCCCATAAACCATTTCGGGTCTGCTCTCCTGTATCGTATTTCATCCCCGGATAATACTGGAGCAGGTCCTGGCCTCTTTTTCCAATAATAGCAACAACAAGCTCCCGGGAAGCACGATCCAGCGTCGCTCCCGCCTTTATCAACGGAAGCACATATGCTGGCTTCACCAATGCTTTATTTTCTGCAATCGCCTGAATCCAGAGCTTGAGCAGTCTGTTCTTATTGGTGTGTTCTTGCTTGAGAATGTCCTCCAGAATATCGCAGGCAAATGTCGATGTATATGGAAGTACTTCGACTGTTTCTTCAGCCCAATCATCGCTAAAGTCCAGTGGGATAATGCCCGCTTCTTTGTGGAAACTGCCATAAGCCAGCGCACATAATAGGCGGTCAGGTTCCCCTTCCTGCGAAGTTACACGCTTTGCAATAGACGCAGGCAGTAATTCCGGATCGATCGATCGTCGGTCCGTTCCCAAAAGCGCTATTTCCTTAATGTGTTGGTGCATGTTATAAAAGGTGATAGGCTCTGTTATGATAAATGCCGAGTGGTAAGACCTCATTTTCACGCATAACGAATGCGAGGTCTGCCGTCTGTTGGCCGCTGATCATGCGCCACTGCAGGCAACGCTCTACGTCGAATGTCGAAACGATCGGCATAAGCTTATTAGCGCTGTCGATGATCATCCAGCTTCCGTCTACTGCGGTAATTCTGGCTTCGTGTAGAATGTATTGTTGCTGCTCCAGCCAGGGGTTGGTGGCGATTTGTTCGGCTTGTTTTTCAAGAATAGCCTGCCAGCTTTCAAAGCCTTTAAGTTGATGCGCCATTTCATTGCTCACATCAAATTGTTTTCTGATAATCGCCCTTTGGCGTATCGCGCCAGGAAAAAAAGCGACATCCGCGTCGATGATCGTTCCGGCCAGGATTTTATTTTCAAGTGGGGCGAAGACGGTGCCAAAATTAAGGACAAAAGCAGGTGTGCTTGTATGGCATCCCCATAACCAGATGCGCTGAATAACCAGCTCATCCATATAGGACAATTCCTGCCCCAGTACTAGCCAGTGATCTTTCAATGCAAACGCTTCAGCGTTATCCATAAGGTCTTTGCCGGACTGCGGCCAACCGATTAGATTCTTGAGCGAAAGCTGCCATTCTGAGCTAAATTTTTCGCGATTTTTCCACGCTTCCAGAAGCGTATGAAGCTTCCCTAATTGAGCCATTGCGCTGGGCTGCCATACTTCCGGTTGGTTGTAGCCCATGTATGCAAGCGATTTTAATCTGCCAGCGAGGCCGGAAGCCTTTGCGTCTACCATGCGGGCCGCCATTTGCTCCAGATCATGTGTTTTTTCGGGTAGTTCCAAAAGGCCTACGCGCATTAAGTCATGGAGCCATTGGCTCAGTTCATCGACACCAGCGTCCACAGATTTGATTCGGGCTTCCTGGCGCTTTTGCTGGGCCTTCTTTTTTCGTTCCAAATCTGCCGGTGTGGTCGTGGCCTTGCTGGGCGCTGCCTTTGGCGTGTTTCGATTGCGACGCGTTTCAAGCCAGTCCTCCACCCATTCCGGTGGAGTGGAAGCGGGGCTTCCTTTGCCTTCGTCAGCCATGAGCAACATAAGCGCAAGGGCATGTTTGCAAGGAAACTGCCGCGAAGGGCAGGAGCATTTGTACGCAAGGTCCTGTAGGTCGATCCGCGTGAGATAGGGTTTCGATCCGCTTCCGCGAATGGCGCCCCACAATGCTTCTTCAGAATGGCCAAAGGAATCCCATTTCGCCTTTGGCGATAATTTCTTGCCAGCCTGAAATGCATTGGGTTTGGGTGCAAGTTGGGCGATTTGTTCTTCGGTGAACGTCAATGGGTGAATGGTTTTGCCAAAAATAGTAACAAAAAACTAAAAATGAAACTAAGAATTGTCGCGTTTAGCTATTAGCTTTTGGCCGGAACACGACTTTTGCTTTCAAAATGGCCTTCTTGTTTTTTTATTAGTCGCCAAAAGCTAATAGCCAGCATTCTAAGAAGGATAATCCTCAAACAAACTCAGCTGTCGCCCCCAGCCAACAGGCTCGCGCCAGTTGCTCACGCCCAGGCCGAGTAGCCGAACCGGTTTCTCTGGAAATGCTGGGCGATGGAGGAGTTCCTTGGCGATGAGCATCAGTTGGGATTTTTTAGAAACGGCAAAGGCGACGGTTTGACTGCGGGTGCGCTGTTCAAAGTCGTGGTACTTGATTTTGAGCGTGACGGTATAGCCTGAAAAGTTTCCTTTGGCGAGGCGCTCCTCTACCTTACTTGCGATGTGATCGAGTGCTTCGAGCATTTCTGTTTCGGTGGCGAGGTCTTCGAAAAAGGTGCGTTCGGCGCTGAGCGACTTGCGCGGCCGATGAGGCCGCACGGGCCTGTCGTCGATGGCACGCACCATACGATAATAATGACGGCCAGCCTTCCCAAAACGCTGAGCTAGCTCCAGTTCAGTCCAGGCCCGCAGGTCAGCTCCGGTATGAATGTTCAGGCGCTTCATTTTTTCACCCGTTTTTTTACCCACACCATAAAACTTCCCGATGGGCAGCTGGTCAATAAATTCAAGTGCCTTTTCCGGCGGAATAAAGGTGATGCCGTCAGGCTTATGGAGATCAGAGGCGATCTTGGCGAGGAACTTATTCTGGGCGACGCCCGCCGAGGCAGTCAGATTTGTCGCCTCATGGATTTTGGTTTTGATCTCCTTCGCGATCTGAATCGCAGAGTCGATTCCGAAATGATTCTCTGTCACGTCGAGGTAGGCTTCATCAATCGAAAGTGGCTCCACCAGATCGGTATAACTATAAAAGATGTCGCGCACCTGCTGCGAAACTTCTTTGTACACATCGAAGCGGTGCTTCACAAAGATGAGATCAGGACACAGCCTTTTGGCTGTCACCGAAGGCATCGCCGAGCGCACACCAAATACGCGCGCTTCATAACTCGCCGCCGCAACCACGCCTCGCATACCTCCGCCACCTACCGCCACAGGCTTGCCGCGCAGTTCGGGAAAGTCCCGCTGCTCCACCGACGCAAAGAATGCGTCCATATCAACATGGATGATTTTTCGGTACACGATTTTGGCTATCCGAGCATCCAGCCTTTTATGATCTCAATCCCCTCTTCGATAGCTTGATCTTTCTGTGGACAGCAGATAATTAACATCTCCACGTCTTCACCTGTTTCCAATGTGAAAGGTTGAGTGAATGAGCTAAAGCTGTCGATATCTTCGTTTTGTACAACCTTTATCGATTTTTTTAGAGAAGTTGATAAGGCACTAAAAATGGGGTCTCCATCTCCGAAAGGAAGGCCATTTGCAAACCGAGTATTAAGCCACGGATAACGCCAAAGACCAACCTTTTCTGTTTGTAAAAGTAGGGCTTCAAAACGCAAAGCCCAGAACCGTTCCATTTGGAGATACTGTTCTGTACTATTGAAAAAAGAAGAAATAAGTGGCGTACTCATCAGTGTAAATATAATAATTAATCAGGGATAAATGCTCTTCCAGCAATGACCTCGATGTCTATACGATTTTCTTTTGAGTGAGGCTCAAGGAAAGTTTTTGAAACAGGAGCATCAACGCCACCCGCTTTTCCTGCTCGTTCTATGAATCTGGATGCTTTCAGAAGGCTTGTTTTTCTGTCTCCTTTTTCTCGTTTAGATAAAGTTTTTGTGAGTTCCGATAGTATTGCTAGTCCTTCTTCTTGGGTGACGGGCAATGATTGGGCCCATGATACAGACTTCTCTAAGGAGTTGCCTTGAGCTTGAATTCGCCCTCTATGGGGATGAAGTAGACTTGGTGCCATCTCAAAATCAATTTACCCAAATGTAGCATTTTTTCTACCTTTACAGAGAGCTCATAAACACTAGCTCTCAAACCTTGGACACATATCAAATCATAGCCCTTATAGCGCTCGTCGTAGCGATAATTGCACTCGTCGTTGCGATTATCGCCTTAGTGCGGACCTTTGGCTCTGGGAAAGGGGCGAAGAAGCGTGGCCTTGCGATTCCCAATCCTTTCGCCAATCCGCATGCGCATCTTCCGCCGCGCCTCAGCTATTTCGAAGTGAAGGACAATACACATGCTATTCGCGATCATAAATTGGTGAATCATCTGTCGCTTCATTTTCGCAATACAGGAGGAAACCTTTTTTACGAAAACATCCATTTCACTCGCTCAAATAAGCACCTCGAAGTCGAAATTCTCGCCGAGCAGGAATTGGAAATATTTCACGACCCACGCGATGACCAAAAGGTCCAGACAGGCGAGTGTCTCCGTGTGACGTTCGAAAGAGAGATTGGCGAAAAGATGGAATATGATTTTCAGATTCTATTTGCCAATGACAGCGGCACAATCTTCAGTCAGCGCATTTATGGCAAAAAAGGCCTCGTGCCTGAGGTGGAGGAGCCAGCAATAATGGCATAAAAAATCTCCAGTCACGTATCTACAATTTCCAATCTACAATAAAGGTATGATCCGCTATTTCTTCACATCCGAAGCTGTCGTTCCGCTTCGCGCCGAAGCGCGCGAAGGCGCCGAAATGGTCTCTCAATTGCTCTTCGGAGAGTTTGGAGAGGTTTTGGAAGAAAAAGATGGCTGGTGGAAAGTAAAACACTACGGAGACGGCTACACAGGCTGGGCAAGTTGCAATATGCTTATGGAAGCGAGTAGAGACGACTTCCCTAATCCCAAAGTCGCTGTCGGCATTGTCCAAAGCCATGACGCAATCGTTGAAAATCCACGAGGTGATTTGATACACCTTCCTATAGGAGCCAAAATTCCTAGCTCGTTCAAAGACTATATTAACATCGGGAGAGAAAAATTTAAGATTAGGCAAGGAGACTATACTTTCAGAGAGAGAGTGATTGAAGAGACAGCTTCGCTTTTTCTGGGTGCACCTTACCTCTGGGGCGGCAGAAGCAGTTTTGGCATCGACTGCTCAGGTTTAACCCAAATGGTATTTGAGATGCACTTTAAGGGGCTTCCACGTGATTCCTCACAGCAAATTAAAGTGGGGACAGCTATTCTTTTTGAAGAACGCGTTTCTGGCAACCTCGCCTTTTTCTCTAAACCCGATCAAACAAAAGTAAGCCATGTAGGTATTGTCCTTTCGGGCAATCGCATCATCCATGCCAGTGGGCGCGTCAAGATCGAAACCCTTAGCCCGGAAGGGATTCTAAACGACAAAGGCGTTTTGACGCATCGCTTAATTCAAATAAATCGCTATTTTAGGCAGGAAAAACAATCTTAGCCCCGATTACGTAGGCATTTCCTAACATTTTTAATTAAAAAACGCCTTCCCAACAACTACTCCCCAAAAGCGGCCCAACGCCATGCGCACCAAAGTATTGGTACTTAATCAGGACTATCAAGCCATCAGTGTTTGCTCTGCTGAGCGAGCCTTCGTGCTTGTGCTTATGCGCAAGGCCGAGATGCTTACCGATGTTCCTGAACTAGCATTGAAATCGGTCAGTGGATCATATAAGTATCCTTCTATTATTCGCCTTCAGCGCTATGTGGCGATTCCCTACAAGCGCGTTAACCTGTCTCGTCAGAATGTGTATAAGCGTGATGGCTTTACCTGTGTCTACTGTGGTACACGCGAAAATCTCACGCTCGATCACGTCGTGCCACGCTCACAAGGCGGCCGCGACTCATGGGAAAATTTGGTGACAGCTTGCCAGAAATGCAATAGCAAAAAAGGAGACCTCTCTCCTGAAGAGGCAGACATGACGATGCGCTCTCAGCCGTTTCGTCCTAGCTTCGTTATGTTCCTGGGAAATTTCTCAGGCAATGTGCGCGATGACTGGAAGCCGTATTTGTATATGAATTAATTGGCTGCTGGCCTTTATCGATTAGCTTTTGGCCAGAGCGGTCCAAGCGAATGCTCGCAATAAAGCCAATCGCCAACAGCTAATAGCCAAAAGCTTATTTGTATATTGCATAAAAAAGCCAAATGCCGAAGATTATCTTGTTCGCGGTGGCATGGCTGAGCTTCTTCCCTGTAAAGCTCCCTGCTCAAGTAATAGACATAACATACACCGTTTTGCACGGTCAAAATGGCGCTGCCGATACGGTGCGGGTATATGCCCAAAGCACCAGCAATCAACCTGTAGGTATACGTGCGGCCAATCTCTCGCTCGCCTTCAACGGTGGACATGCTAACCTCCTGCAGTGGAGTGCATTTTTTAATGGGCCTTGGTCACCGACATTTGAGCGCGCGCGCATTGACACCGTTCCGCTTTCTTATTGGGGGAATCAGTACCAAAATCGCTGGAACTATGCGAATGGGGACGCCTTTGGGCGGCCAAATTCGCTGATCAATATTCCTGCGAATACTGCTGCGCCTTTATCGATTTTTGAGCTGTTGTTCCAAAGCCTCGATCAGAGCTTGATTTATGTCGAAGATCAGGTTGAGAATCCTGTTAATCAGATCGGCGATGATGCATTTAGATCGGTATCCTATAGTGTGAATCCACTTCCGGGTACCTTTCCGGTGACCTGGGCCTCCTTTACGGCGACTCCCACCGAAGGCGGAAGTGTTAGCCTTCGCTGGGAAACTGCAAGTGAATTGAATAACGCTTTTTTTGAAATAGAAAGAAGCAGTGAAAAAGACTTT
>JBGCFB010000252.1:0-4906 GCA_045106685.1 Bacteroidia bacterium
GCACTGAGCGGCGCGAGCGGCGAGAAGGCAAGGGCGAGCGAGCGGGTGGCGGCGATGGAGGCCAATAACGATTTTTGATAAGGTTGAGGAACAATGAGTTATGCGATTTTCGTGTGGCTCATTGTCATTTTTAGGGGAGGGTTAAATGGGCAACTCCTCATGTTTATGCAATATCGCATTCAGCAAGGTCTTTGAATAATAGCGTTTATTATAGATGAATTGTTCGAATAGTGGCCTGAGCTCTTTTATAAAACCCCGCTCACAGGCTATTGACAAAACTCCAAGTGTTCCAATACAATTGACCCCCAAACTCTCTGCAATATTTCTGGCCTTCCTATCATCAATCAGCAAATAGTCAGCACCCATTTCTTTGAACAACAAAACGGCCTCGGACTCACCATAATCCATCACGAAAACCAAATTATTTACACCCTCTATTTTTTTCTTTTTTTGTTCAAAAAAGGCTGAGATGCGATTATACAAGCTGCTTGTTTTGTCGAAGGTTATCTCATCCCAAACGGCTTCAGGAATATAGACTTCCCCAAAAATCAAGTTCAGAATATCAAGCTTATTAATAACTGCCAAAGAAAAGATCGGGCTAGCATCAGAAATAACAATCTTATTATTCATGTCGCCTTAATTTTTCAACATCGCCCAAAACATCTCCTATTTCAATCAATGAAAGCGGTATATTCATATCAGAAAGCGTGGCCTCGAACTCCAAGCGAGACATTCCGGCTATTTGAGAAGCTTTCCCCAAAGTGATTTTCAATTGGGAATACAGTTGAATAGCCAAGGAAAGCTTAATGCGCTTCTTTAGCTCCTGCTCTGACTCATTTATCGTTAATAAAATATCAGAGGGAAAGTCAATACTTATAGTTTGAGCTGACATGAAGAGAATATTTATAATAAAAGTACAAAAATGGAGACTTTGCTCCTATTCACAATAAACGAGTTCCAAAGTATCTGTGTTTAGACGAGCTATCCGGCCATCTCTTTGGATCTCATAGCTTCTTTCTTCATGTAGCAAAGAAATCACTTTACTCAAATTTGCATTATTAATCTCCGCCTCAACACAATCACCTTCTGTAAAACGAATTGATTGAAACGAAGTATCGTTCAGAAATACGCTATAATAGTACCCACTACCATCATAGTCATCCCAACTACTTGACAAAAACTTAACACTTCCTTTTTGCTCCAATTGGCTATCAAGCGTTGCCACAGCAAGGAACTCAGTAAGTTGATCAACATCATATTGAGTGCCAAAGAAAACCAAGGTATAAAAGCCCCTTTCAAGCCTTGTTAACTTAAGGGGAAAGGCCGATTGTAGAGAATAGGCCTTTCTAATCATTTCTCCTACTGAGGTAGAATCAATATTCGCCAGGTAGGTTCGGTTGTAGAAATCAATAGTAAAATTGACAGAATCCTGAGCTGCACAAACCTTTTCCAGCGTATCCCAAATCCCTTCACGCTCGAAGAAGCGGATACTTGTTGGCATTGATTCCGTCTCAAGCTGAATAGCTACCTCCGGGGAAGACACTTCCATCTTTTCCACAAAGGGCTTGACTTCAGTTTGTTTTACAGAATCCTCTTGCGCAGATCCACCACAGCCTGCCAAGAGCATTCCTGTTACCAATAACACAATTACTCTTTTTCCTCTTTCCATATTTTATGATAAATAAAAATCCCGATAAGGGCTATTCCCCAATAATACAGAGAAGCTCCCAAAAGGCACACAAGGTAATAAGTGCCCAATAATAACAGGTCAACATTTCGATGAAGAAAACTTCATCAAGCATCCCATTCGCTTGCTTCTTTCCTCAAGGCAATGTAATATTGTATGCATGCATAACAAATTATTCGTTATTGCAGTTCTATTATCAGTAAGCATCGCGCTATTTTCTGTAGCCAACATGCTCATACGTTTTAAAAATCCCATCGCTTGCAAGTAGTTACACATCATAAGCAACAAGCTAAACGAGCCGTTGGCTTTGAAATCAAAATGGCCTGGCTCGCGATCTCTAAGATGTACAATGTTGCTTCTGCCGAAGCGCATGAAGCATACATCGGTTCGGAGATCGCCAAAAAGCATGGCATGGACAACCCTGGAGCCGGCATCACGACGAACATGGGTTTTGTGCTCTTGCATATCGATCCGGAAGAAGGAACTCCTTCTACCAAGATCGCCTCGCTCATGGGCATGGAGCCGGGGAGCCTCACGCGCATGGTCAAAAAGATGGAGAAAGATGGCTTTATATACCGCCAAAACGATCCTAAAGACGGCCGCATTGCACGCATTTTCCCTACCGAAAAAGGCCTCCACGTACGTGCCATCGCCAGAGAAGTAGTCATCAATTTTAACAAAACTCTTGCCGCTCATATTCCAGAAGAAAAACTCAACACCTTCTTTGAGGTGATAGACGACATACACGATATTCTGCAAAACCGCATCAACCATGATAGCTGAATCTGCCACAAACATGCAATACACGCACAAACGAACCATCCAAAAAGTAGCCGTACTTGGCTCCGGCGTGATGGGCTCCCGCATTGCCTGCCACTTCGCCAATGTAGGCGTAGAAGTACTCTTACTAGACATTGTTCCGCGCGAACTCAATGCCAAGGAAGAAGCCAAAGGCCTTAGCCTGGAGCACCCTGCCGTACGAAACAGAATTGTAAACGACTCCCTCAAGGCAGCCGTCAAAGGGAAGCCAGCAGCTTTATATCATGCAGATAGTGCATCGCTGATCAGTACAGGCAATTTTGATGATGATATTGAAAAAATAGCCGACTGTGACTGGGTCATGGAGGTCGTCGTAGAGCGCCTCGATATCAAACAAAAGGTCTTTGCTCAGGTCGATGAACACAGAAAGAAAGGCGCCCTCGTCACATCCAACACTTCGGGTATTCCTATCCATATGATGGCCGAAGGCCGGTCGGATGATTTTAAGGCAAACTTCTGCGGAACGCACTTCTTTAATCCTCCTCGCTATCTCCGCTTGCTGGAGATCATTCCTGGCCCTGATACGCATGCTGATGTGGTCGATTTTCTCATGGATTACGGCGACCGTTTTTTAGGGAAAAAGACCGTCAAATGTAAAGACACCCCGGCCTTTATCGCCAACCGTGTAGGCGTATATGCCATGTCGCGCGTTTTGCAGCTCACTGAAGAGCTTGGCTTAACCATTGAGGAAGTTGACGGACTGACAGGTCCTGCAACCGGAAAGCCTAAAACGGGCACCTTCCGCCTCAGCGATCTCGTCGGCCTGGATACCACCGCTCATGTGATGCGTGGTGTGATGCAGAACTGCCCTCATGACGAGGCGAAGGCCGCATTTGAAGCTCCTGCATTTGTTCATAAAATGGTGGAGAACAAATGGCTTGGCGACAAAACTCGTCAAGGATTTTATAAAAAGACAAAAGCAGAAGATGGCAGCCGCCTTATCCTTTCACTTGACCTCAATACCCTGGAATATCGCGAAAAACAGCGCCCTAATATTCCTTCTCTCAAACAAAGCAGAGAATTAGAAACACTTCAGGAGCGACTTGCTCATTTCTGGAAAGCTGAGGATAAAGGTGGCGAGTTTTTCCGCCGTTCATCCTCAGCACTATTTGCTTATGCGGCCAACCGTATTCCTGAGATCGCTGATAATCTGTACCAAATCGATGATGCCGTCTGTGCAGGTTTTGCCTGGGACAAAGGGCCATTTGAATTGTGGGATATGATCGGCATTGAAAAAGGATTGGCAGCTTTTGAACAAGACGGCCTCAAAATCGCTGACTGGGTGCAGGAAATGCTGGAGGCAGGAAATAGCAATTTTTACAAAGTGGAAGATGGCCTAAAACACTATTATGACATTGCTTCCAAAAGCTACAAACCGCTTCCAGGAGCAGAGAAGCTTATTTTCCTCGACAATATCCGCCCCAATCGCACGGTATGGACCAACGGCGATGCATCGGTGATCGACCTTGGTGATGGTGTAGTGAATGTGGAATTTCATTCTAAAATGAACTCACTCGGAGTGGGTTGCCTGCAAGCAGTTCACGAAGGCATCGAGTACGCGGAAACGCATGGCTACAACGGCGTCGTTATCGCCAATGAAGGCGTAAACTTCAGTGTGGGAGCCAATCTTATGCTAATCGCTATGATGGCGATGGAGCAAGAGTGGGACGAACTCTCAATGGCAGTGCATCAATTCCAGCAGACATCGATGCGCATCCGCACGAGCGGCGTGCCTGTGGTAGTCGCTCCACATGCCATGTGTCTGGGTGGTGGTTGCGAATTCACCATGCACGCCGACAAAGTAGTCGCCTCAGCAGAAAGCTACATCGGCCTTGTCGAAGTAGGTGTAGGTTTGATTCCAGGTGGAGGCGGAACCAAAGAGTTTGCGCTGCGTGCTTCTGATATTTTTGAGCAAAAAGGGAGTATCGATGTTACTGTTCTTCAGGAGTTTCTGATGAATATTGCAACAGCAAAAGTGGCGACTTCCGCCGCTGAGGCGAGAGCAATGAACATCCTTCGCTCTACAGATGAGATCGTCCTCAACAACGACCGCCGCATCAAGCAGGCAAAAGATGCCGTGCTGGAAATCGCCGCAGCGGGCTATACGCCGCCAGCCGTTCGCAAAAACATCCGCGTCCTCGGGCGCAATGCGCTAGCAAGTTTCTATGCAGGCATTAGTGGTTTGCAATATGGCGAATATGCCTCAGCACATGACGCGCTCATCGCTCGCAAAGTAGCCTGGGTTCTCTGTGGTGGCGAACTGAGCGGAGACGATAATCGCGTATCTGAGCAGTATTTACTGGATATTGAACGTGAAGCATTTTTGAGTTTGTTGGGTGAAATGAAAACACTCGAACGTATTCAGCACATGCTCCAGAAAGGAAAGCCTTTGCGTAATTA
>JBGCFB010000253.1:0-10285 GCA_045106685.1 Bacteroidia bacterium
ATTACTTCACCACACAACCAGCCGGAATACCATATTCTGGATTAGCCGGAAACCTCAAGTTGCCTTTCATAAAATACTTTCCCGACCCGATTGATATGATCAATGAGGTCGGGATTTTTTATATGATGAAATATTGCGGCATCGATGGTGTACGGCAGTAAGAGATCGTCAATTTCGGTCTCTAAGCGAAGCAGCACTGATAGTGTGAGGTTTTCGCCAAAAAACACAAGGTCTATATCTGACCCGTTCCGGTAATTACCTTTTGCTCTGGAGCCATAAATCACCACTTTCTCCACTTCATTACAAGTGGAAATACAAGCTACTAATGCGTCTATGGTTTGTTTTTTAAGGCCAAACATGATTTACATTTCTTCTTTTATCCTTTCAAAGGTACGCTCCATAGACTTAAAAAGGTCAAAATATATTCCAACTACCGAGTTAACAACCTCTTCTGCCGTTTCCTCATTATAGGTATGTGAAGTCTTGTTTCGGCTACGAATCATTTCCATCCAAGCTTCTCCTTCTTGAATCAGATCCATCCGAAATGCTTCGCGACTAGCGTCTCTGGAGCCGCGAATTTCCATATTACCCTGATAAGCAAAATAGTCTTTTATAACATTCCACGCCAACTCATGGGTAAACCCAAAAGCCTGGATTATTCCTTGCTTTTCCAAATCAGAAAGTTCGCGAGATCGAGCAAGCTCTACTGCACTTGATAGTTGAAGGAGAGCTTTTTGATAGTTTGAAAATCGCTGAATCCAGCGTATGTCATGATTACTCATGGTATCAAATATACATTACTTCACCACACAACCAGCCGGAATACCATATTCCGGATTGACGAGATGCAGTTTACCATCGGGATCTTCCGCAAAGAGAATCATCCCTTCAGATTCAACGCCGCGGATTTTGCGGGGAGCGAGGTTTACGATAAGCGTTACTTGCTTGCCTACCAGTTCTTCAGGAGCAAAATGCTTCGCTACGCCTGATACAACCGTGCGCTGATCGATGCCAGTGTCTACTTTGAATTGGAGGAGCTTGTCTGCTTTTGGAACTTTTTCTGCTTCCAAAATCGTCCCAACACGAATATCAAGTTTGAGGAAATCATCAAAGGTCATTTCGTCTTTGAGTGGCTCCAGGTTGGCGCTTTCAGCCTGACCTTCTTGTGCCTTGGCAGCCTTATTGGCTTCCAGCTTTGCGACTTGCGCTTCGATGACTTTGTCTTCAAAACGTGGGAATATTGGCTCAGGCATCTGCGTCGGGGTTCCTGCACTCACCAATTCTTTGTTGGAAAGTGAGTCCCAGTCATTTTTGCCAAACTTGTCCATATTCAAGGTTTCCAGAATACGCTGCCCTGCATGTGGAAGGAATATTTGTCCCAAAACACCTAAAGCACCCACAACCTGTACTGTCGTATAGAGGATGCGTCCAACAGCCTGAGCATCAGTCTTCCACAGCTTCCAAGGCTCAGTATCCGTAAGATATTTATTCCCTAAACGGGCAATATTAATATAAGCCGAAAGTGCATCACGGAAACGAAATTGCTCCAGATTCTTTTCAACCTCGGCAATATGCTTTTGTAGCTCAGTAAATACATCCTGCGCCTGTGCATCGTCTTCGATACCGGTAGGTTCAGGAACGAGTCCGCCATAATACTTGTGAAGCAACTTCAGGCGATTGACCAAATTGCCCAAAATATTGGCGAGTTCGTTGTTATTGCGATCCTGAAAATCCTTCCATGTAAATTCGCTGTCTTTCGTTTCTGGTGCGATGGAAGTAAGGACGTAGCGAAGTACATCCTGCTTGCCAGGAAAGTCCTCAAGATATTCATGTAACCAAACTGCCCAGTTGCGGGAAGTGGATAGCTTATCACCTTCCAGGTTCAAAAACTCATTGGCGGGCACATTGTCCGGCACGATAAATTCACCGTGGGCATTGAGAATAGAAGGGAAAATAATGCAGTGAAAAACGATATTATCCTTTCCTACAAAATGCAACAAGCGCGCATTATCGTCAGGGTTTTCCTGCTTTTTCCAATAAAGCTCCCAATTTTTTCCTTGCTGCTGCGCCCAGTCTTTAGTAGCAGAAATATAGCCAATTGGCGCATCCAGCCAGACATACATGACCTTGCCTTCTGCACTATCGAGTGGAACCGGAATTCCCCAATCGAGGTCACGCGTCATCGCGCGCGGATGTAATCCAGCCTTTAGCCAGGACTTACATTGTCCGAAAACATTCTTTTTCCATTCGCCTTCTTTGGTACCAAGCCATTCTTCCAACCAAGGCTGATACTTATCGAGTGGCAAATACCAGTGAGTTGTCGTTTTAAGAATAGGCTTTTTACCACTCAGGGTAGATACCGGGTTGATCAGTTCAAGTGGCGAAAGCGTGGAACCGCATTTTTCGCACTGATCACCGTAAGCATTTTCATTGCCACAATTAGGGCAAGTTCCCGTGATATAGCGATCGGCCAAAAACTGCTGATATTCTTCGTCAAAATACTGCTCGGAGCTTTTTTCGGTAAATTCTCCCTTCTCATACAGATTCATAAAAATCTCCTGAGAGGTTTTATAATGAATCGGCTCGGTGGTGCGGTGATAGATATCGAAGCTTATTCCAAAATCGGCAAAAGCCTGCTTATTGATGGCGTGATACTTATCGACGATTGCCTTTGGAGTCGTTCCTTCTTTTTTGGCGCGAAGTGTAATCGCTGCACCATGCTCATCGGAGCCGCAAATAAATGCGACATCGCGCCCGCGCAGGCGCAAATAGCGCACATAGGTATCGGCAGGAAGATAGGCTCCGGCCATATGGCCTATATGAAGCGGGCCATTGGCATAAGGAAGGGCAGAAGTAACAGTATAGCGTTTGGGATTACTCATCGTTTGATCATTAGTCATGGGTCATTCGTCATGGGCTCATTCGTCATGGGTCATTTGTTATTGAAAAATGCCTTAAACACCTTCCGACAAATGAGACACAAATATATTCATACCTATTCTATCTATCACGATGAAAAAATGAATAATGACTAATGATCCATATTTACACTTCTTAGCTATCTATCACGATGAAAAAATGCTTAATGAATAATGACCAATGTTCCGATGATTCATTACTCAATGACACTTAGTATATTTGCGACGCAATCTTCCACAATACATGAATATACTGGTAACAGGAGGCGCTGGCTTCATCGGCTCTAACCTCATCCAAACCCTGCTCGCCAAAGGCAATCAGGTGCGTACAATAGACAATCTGGCTACAGGCAGAATTGAGAACCTTACAGGTTTTATAGACAATCCTGCTTTCGGATTTTTGGAAGGAACGGTTACTGACCGTGAAGTGATGGAGCCGTTGGTGGCCTGGTGCGACCAGTGCTATCACCTTGCGGCACCAGTAGGTGTAAAGTACATTATGGATAATCCTGTCCTTACCATTCTGGACAATGTCCGGGGTATGGATGTTATGCTTGAGTTAGTCAACAAGTATAAAAAGCGAATCCTGATTGCTTCTACTTCTGAAATCTACGGCAAAAGCCTAGACCTCTTAGATGCAAGTCGCTCTCGCAAGCTTAAAGAAGATGACTATCGCGTAGAAGGCAGCACCCGCAATCATCGCTGGGCATATGCTAACACAAAAGCGATGGATGAGTTCCTTGCCTTTGCTTATCACAAAGAATATGGGACGGATGTTGTTATCGTACGATTTTTCAATACGGTAGGGCCACGCCAGCTGGGAAGCTTTGGAATGGTTATACCCAACTTTGTTGCCAGGGCTTTGGCGGATGAAGAGGTGGTAGTATATGGAACGGGGGAACAGCGTAGAAGCTTTTTGCATGTAAAAGATGCCGTAAGAGCTGTCACTACGCTTATGGAGCGCAGCGATATCACGGGAGAGGAATTCAACGTGGGCAATCCTTTTGAGGTGACCATGAATGAATTGGCAAATTTGGTAATTGAAAAAACAGGCAGTTCTTCAACACTCCGTCATGTTTCCTATGAAGAAATTTATGGTCCTGGTTTCGAAGATATGGACAGGCGCACAGCCGACATTACCAAGTTGAAAGAAACAATCGGTTTTGAAATTCAAAACGATCTCGATGGCATTCTCAATGACGTCATCGAGCACATGCGTGCGCAGATGTCAGCAAAAGCTTAATCAGCTCTTAGTAAGGATTTAAAAAAATCGGCCTTCAAATAGCAAGCTATTTGAAGGCCGATTTTTATCTGGTAACTTTTTCTAGACGTAGTGTTATTTTCGCTCGATACGCATCTGGTCGATCTTATATTGACCATCTGTACCTTTCTTTTTCAAATAGACACCAACTTCAAAAGAAGATTGGTCAGTACTGTACACGCCGAGTGCATACAGCATATGTAAGGTTGTACCTTGTTCGTCAAAGTTAAACTTACGGGGAGGATTCTGATCAACAAATGATTTGATCACCTGCCGGGCTTGCGCCTTGGCGTATGCTTTACTTTGACCGGAAATACTAATCTCGACTTGCTGGTCAAATAATTGAGCGAGCTGGTCAACATTTTTGTTCTCGAGATAGGCTGAAATTTCTTCTAAGACAGGAGTTTCAGTTTTTTCTGTTGGACTATTAAAGGCGGATAGACTGGCAATTACAAGGAGCGCGAATGTTAAATAAATCAGGCGCATGGTATATAAGTAGCTTTCTCGTGTTTGTTATGAGGTGATATTCGTTCGTTTTGAATTGGCAGAAATCATGCCAAGGATTATTTCCAAAAAAAGAAGTATTTAGATTTCATCTGGCTGTTAGCTGTTGGCGATTCGCTTTTGGCCTGAATCATTTTTTTTAAGACTTACCCAACCCCTCTTGATATTCTGGCGTGTAGCGGATTGAAAGGCATTTTGGACGCGAAACCCTTTTACCTCAATCCATCTTTACAACAATTCTTCAAAAAGACATGAAAAGACTACTAACACTATTCGGAATACTAGCAATGGCATGTGCTGCCTTTGCTCAAACCCCTATCATCGTAGCGGGTAATGTAACGAACTCAACTACTATGCAGCCTGTCGCCAATGTAATGGTGATTATCCAGCAAGCGGGCGGCACCTATGTCGACACTGCTTATACCGATAATAATGGGGACTATGCAGATACGACTACCGTTTTTGCGACACAAGGAGCTTTTATGGCTTCCATAACAGATTGCAACGGCAATACAGTAACGAGTCGTGGTTTCTCAACCCCAATCCTTAGGACTATAACGATTGACTTTGACTATTGTCCTAATAGCCCTCCTGGCTGCATCTCAAGATTTGCAGTTAATATGACCGCAACAGGTGCCTATCAATTTAGTGCAACAGCATCTGGTGGAGTTGGCCCTTATACTTATGCGTGGAACTTCGGTGATAGTAATATTGGAACCGGAATGAATACGACACATACATACACTGCTACAGGAGTATATACTATTTGTCTTATTGTAAATGACGCAGCTGGTTGTGCTGACACAACTTGCCAAACAATCAGAGTTGTTGTAGGTGGTAGCGGTGGAAATTGTGCTGCTGATTTTTCTGTGACCAATATCACAAACCGTAATACTGTCACTTTTGCTGATGCTTCTACTCCGGCAGGTGGTCCTGCAAGCGGCAATACCTATGCCTGGGACTTTGGTGATGGAAATACCAGTGCGCAGCAGAATCCTCAGCACACGTATAGAACTGCTGGCATTTATCGTGTATGCTTGATCTTTTCAGTAAGGTCTGCAACAGGTGTTTGTATCGATACGACTTGTAAAGTGGTTCGGGTAAATCAGACAAATACAACTGGCTGCCAAGCCAACTTTGTACACCGCACACGCACCAACGGCTGGGTACAGTTTACAGATTTCTCACGCCCACAGTCTACCCTTACCAGTATTTCATCATGGTCATGGAATTTCGGTGACGGAAACACCAGCACCGCCCAGAACCCACGCCACCAGTACAATGCGAGCGGTATTTACCGTGTATGCCTTATCTATAGCTACCAGCCTTCTGTAATGGGACCAGTTTGTACTGATACAGTTTGTCGTGCAGTCGCAGTACGAGTTACCGCACCTGCACCATGTGTTGCCCAATTTATGCATCGCCAGACAGCTACAGGTGCTATTGGCTTTCTTGCCCTTCGTTCCAACAACTCACTGAATAACACTTACAGCTGGGACTTTGGTGATGGCAATACCGCAACTGGAAATCCTGTATCGCACACCTATGCCGCATCAGGAACATATACTGCTTGCTTGATTGTAAACTGTGGAAATGGAAATGCTGATACTACATGCCGCCGCATCACAATAGGTTCTACTGGTGGCAACTCCAACGATATCACAGGACAAATCTTCACAAGTCAGCGTATTCCAGCCAATAATGCTACGGTTTACCTGATCACACTTGACAGTCAGGCAGGTACTCTTACCGCTATTGACTCTGCTAATACGAACCCAAATGGCATTTATAGCTTTACTGGACTTACTGCAGGAGACTACCGCATCAAAGCAGCGTTGAAATCGACTGACCCGCTTTATAGCAGCCGTATTCCTACGTACCACTCTAATGCATTACACTGGAGCTTTGCGAATGTCCTTACGCTAAACGGTAGCGCAGTAACCGCAAACATCACACTCATCGCTGGCAACAATCCTGGTGGACCTGGATTTATTGGTGGTCTTATCACGCAAGGAGCGAATAAAGTAGGTGATCCACTTCCAAACGTATCGCTTATTCTTACTGACGAAAACGATGTTGCATTCACACACACTGTAACAGACGCCAATGGTGACTACAGCTTTGCAAATCTTCCATACGGTACATACCGCGTGTACATCGAGGTGATTGGAAAGGATTATCTGTACCAAACTGTAACCATTACCGAAGGCTCTACTTCTGTAACAAACATCAATTTCGAAGTAGGAGAACAAAGCCTCACGACTTCAATTGAGAACATCCTGATCGACGGTGGATTTAGTATTGCACCTAACCCAGCATCAAATGAGCTTCGTGTTTCATTTGAGCTAAGTGAGGCCAGCGATTATGAAATCCAGGTGTACAATATGATGGGCCAGGTAGTACTCGCTACGCAAGGACCGCGCAGCACAGGTACTCAGTCTGCTACCCTCAATATTGCTGATCTTCCAAATGGTTTCTACACCGTAAGATTGGCTGCAGGTAAGCAACACCTCAGCAAGAAACTGACTGTAGTTAAGTAAAGACTGCTGTTTAGTTTTCAAGGTTAAAGTTTCAGGTTTAAAGTTCGCTTTAGACCTGAAACTTTAAACCATTAAATTGAGACCTCCATTTATGCAAATACCCGCTACTATCATTAAGGATTGCATCGCACAAGACCGCAAGGCTCAGGCCTGGCTGTATAAGCGCTGCTACCCGATCATGATGAGTATTTGCTTACGATATGGAAACGATTCAGACGATGCAGGTGGTTTGGTGAACGCATCGTTTTTGAAAATTTTGACCAAACTAAAAACACGAGATACAAACGCTCCTTTTGAAGCCTGGATCAGGCGCATAACGATCAATACTTCTATTGATCATTACAGAAAACACCAGCGGAAGTATGCTCATGTTGAATATACAGATATGCAGGAGGGAACGGGCAAAGACCTTGCGGTCGATTATAATAAAGCAGATCAACATTTTGATGCAGAAGCTGTGCTCATTTTAGTCCAACAACTTCCTCCTATGACCCAACAGGTATTTAACCTTTACGCTATTGATGGATATAGTCATAAAGAAATCGCAGACATGCTCGAAATTGCTGTCGGCACTTCCAAGTGGCATGTATCAAGCGCCCGAAAAACGATCCAGTTAGCATTATTGCAAGATGCTGTACACAACGAAACGATATCATTATGAAATCGAACCACCCCACCGACGAATTTGTAAGGCGTAAACTCGCTGACCAAGTGCCAGAACTTAATGAGGCACATTGGGAGGAAGCCCTTGCTATGCTCGAAACAGGAGCTGAGGTAAACCGCTTCGCTTGGCTAAGACACTGGTGGGCAATAGGCCTACTGATGTTAATCTCCGTTGGCGGATTATCGTTTTATGCTTTAAGTGACTTGGGTGAGGAAGCAGCGGTAATTGCTGAGACCGGTAGCGAAGATTTGCTGAACGCGACGAAGACACAAGCTAATTTGAGTATCGAGGAGCAAGGATCAAGTAGCGAGAGCAATGCAGAATCGAATAGCGAAGCACAAGCTAATTTGAGGATCGAGGATCAAGGATCGAGCAGCGAGGTTGTGACAGGAGCGAAGATCGAGGATCAAGGATCGAATAGCGAGAGCAATACAGGATCGAATAGCGAGGCACAAGCTAATTTGAGTATCAAGGATCAAGGATCAAGTAGCGAGAACTATGCAGGATCGAATAGCGAAGCACGAGCTAATTTGAGGATCGAGGATCAAGGCGCGAATAGCAAGAATGAGGTATTTATCACGGCATTCAAGACCCCAGTATTCGGGCCCAACCCATCAAATGTAAAGCTTCCTAATAGCGAGTTGGGTTCAAACACACCAGCTAGAGTAGCTTCCTTTCAGAATGTTGCCCCTATACCAGCCACAAATATCCCAGTCGAACATAATTTTGACTTCCCACAAGCGGAAGTCAAAATCGTTCCGATAATTTCATCTAAAGTTTTGCACCACCATGTTGGAATAAGCACAGGGCTAGGACTAGCTCGTGGCTTAGGAGACCCAACTGCGACTGGCCTTGCGCCAAGCATGGGCCTCCACTACAGCTTTACTCCGAAAAAGCGCTGGGCACTGGAAGCAAATTTGTTATATACCATGCGAAACGGCTTGAGCGGCGGACGCGAGTTCCAGTCTACCTACTATGGTTTTGGAAGAAGTACAGAACATACATTATTAACATTTACACAACGTCATATGATCGAAGCGCCGGTCAACGTTGTCTGGAAAATAGCACATAGGCACCGCTTGTTATTAGGCGCGAGTCTTGCTCGCCAGGTAAATGTACAGGGCGAACTTCTAACGGTTACGACCGATCCATTTGGGAAGCAGACTAGCGCAACTGTCCGTGAAGGTGGTTATCGTCAAGCCTATAGTTCATATGATCTTTCCTTGCAGGCTGGCTACGGCATCTACCTTGGTCGCGGCATTCGTATTGATGCTATTGGGCAATATGGCCTCACCGATCAGACTCCTCAAAGCTTCTGGGGTAGTGATATTAAAGATAGAAATGCGCAAATTCGCCTCCAGCTTACCTATAATTTCGTTCACTGGTAAAAATCGCATATGAATCGCATTAGCACAGCATTTGTTTTTCTGGCCGGCATACTCATGATGCTGACATCAGGTGCATGTACTGAAAAACCTCTGCCGCCAGTTATCACCGAAGACCCTGTGTTTACCGCAACTGGCACGTTGGGCGGTCAACAGATCAATCTTGAAGCGGGTAATGATGGCTATTTTTTACAAACCGGTTTTAATCAAAATGAAGAAGGAGTTTATCAGCTTCAGAGTTTTCTTGAAAATGAAGCTGGAGACGGTCTGCGAATCACATTGCGTGATAATGAGATCAAAAATACAGGCGAAAGCATAGACCCTGCTATTTCAATAGAAAATGGCGCATATGCTTACCGCTACTCAGATTCTGTATTGACAGGTTATCAGGCAAATTTCAAAACTGATGCTGCTGCAGGCAGTACCGTAAGATGGCAACTTGATAATCGTAGTGATGCGACTGGCAAAGAAGTCAGCCGATTTTATCCATTAGGAGCAGTCGATTCTTTCACCATTTTTATGCAAGCCCAAACAAATCTTAACTGCCAAAGTGCGCTTGCAGAACGTGTCCAAATTCCCAAGCCGGAATGCTTTACGGATTTTACCTATCAGGTCTCTCCCCTATCGGGCCGCACCATCGAATTTGAGGCTGTGACTAGTCTTCCAAGAAATGAGTTCTTGTGGTCTTTTAATGGTGTAGTGCAAACTGCGAGCCGTCGTACAAGCTACGCCTTTGCGAGTCGAGGTGTATTTCGTGCCTGCGTAGAGCAAAGTGGCTGCAAGACCAAGCGTTGTCAGAACATCGCAGCCGGCAATGCCGTAGGCTGCCCGATCAATTTTAACTACACTACGACCCCTGTATTCAGGTTAGATACACTTGATCTCGGCACAGTGACTGTAGAATGGATACAGGATGGAATTTTGTATTCGAGTCGTACCAAATCGCAGGGCGAGGAAGGGCGTTTTGTAATTTCTAATAGAGAGCCTTACGAAAAAAATGCCGCAGGTGAAGC
>JBGCFB010000254.1:0-11275 GCA_045106685.1 Bacteroidia bacterium
CCTCCATTTTTAGCTCCGGAGGAGCGGCCCATTCAGAGGACCGCTCCTCCGGAGCGGAAACACAGGTGTGTTCGAGTTCTACCAACCTGGCGCTTCTCTGAAGCGCTGCTACCTTTGGCAGCAAGTTTTAAGAATTGGAAACACTTTTACTTAGCTGATAATCAACAAAATACAAAACTTGTCATTTCGAACGAAGTGAGAAATCTTGACTTTGTCGACTAATTGGCTAAAAGTCAAGATGTCTCCCTTCGACAAGCTCAGGGTAAACTGCTTCGCGGCTCGACATGACAACCATAGGTGAGATAGAATTGTCTTATTGAAAAAAACACTCCCCAGCATTTTCTTACTTTTGTCCCAAAACAACCACCACCTCTTATACAATGGCAAAACTCGATCTCTTTGGTAATCACAAACGCGAAATTTGGAAGCAGCTGGCTGAGCAGTTGAATGCGGACTTTTTCCGTGGGAAAGGTTTTAAGCCTGATTGGGTGGAGGCTTATCATGGGAATTGGGCGATTACGCTGGACTTGTTTGTGGTGGATAAAATGACCTTCACGCGCATCCGTGCGCCTTATATCAATCGCGATGATTTTACCTTCAAGATCGTTAGAGAGCACGTTGGTCATCGGGTAGGAAAAGCTCTGGGTTTACAGCAGGATGTCGAGGTAGGGCAGGAGCGATTTGACCGAGACTTTATCGTTAAGGGCAGCGATGAACGCAAGCTCCAGATGATGTTTGAAAATCCTCATATCAGAGAGCTTCTTAGCTTTGAAAAGAATATGCAGTTCATGCTGCGCAAGGAAGCGCCGCTATTCCAGAAACCGCGCTTTCCTGATGATGTGAATGAAGTCTACTACCACGCGGGTACGATCATCAAAGACCTGGAGCGCCTGCACGACTTGTTCGAGCTTTTTGCCCATACACTAGATCACCTCTGCGCGATAGGCACGGCTTATAAGGACGATCCTGATTTTTTGTATTATAAGTAATCCGTCTACTCCAGTTTTTTCGTCTCATATCGCTGACCTCCCCAGTCAAATATGACCCCTGTCACTTCGCTGCTATCATTGCGGGGAAAGTACACATTGTAGTCATCGGCATATCGTGCGAGGTGGAAGCTATCAGGCGCAATGTAAAAGAGGAGGCGATTACTGATGTAAAGCCGTCCTTCCTTTTGAACGACTGTTACGGGATTTTCATCATCAGCGTCGTCTGCATATTTTCCAATGTAAGGAGCGAAGCTGCTTGAGTCTGTTGCTGGCGCAAAGTTTACAAGACCGCTCGGAACCTTATTTGCCTGGGTTATTTTTTCGATGTCAAAATAGAGGAGAATAGACTTTACTTTGAATTTGGATGCATTGCCTTGGGAGAATTTATTGAGTATGTCTTTATACCTGATCATCTGGCTTTTGTAAATAGGATCATCCTGAAAATACGCCAGTATTTTGGGTGTAATGTTGCCTTTTTCCAGATCTTCCATCCAGTCAAAATCCCTGTACATCGCATTGTAGTTTTCAATGGTGTAATCATTAAAGCGTTTGAAAGCTTCTCCGATATACATTTTTTCCTCGATGTACAGCCGATTACTTTTGTCAATAATGTCGCTGTATGTGTCAGGAATCTCTCCGCTAAATCTGGCTAACTTCTGGAAGCCAATATCCGTCACGACAAGTGGATAGGTTGCTGTACCAATCTTGAAGAGGTGGCGTTTTTCTGCTTTGCGGTATGTAGAGTCATGGATTTCGCCAGCGATGATCTTTGCTGCAAGTGAATCCACATTCTCCGCCCAGTCGATAAGCTTGTCACATCCTTGGATATCGTCCCAAAGATCCTGCTGCATCTCAGTCAATATCTTGAGAATCTTATGGTTGTCTTTTCTCTTTTCGTTCCAATTATTGATTTGTAGCGCAATCAAAATACCCAGGACGACCATACTGATTTCGGCTAAGCCGTATTTCAAGTAGGAAGATATTGAGTCTCTTTTCTTCATAAAAATCCTATTCTTCTGAATCCGCAATGTACGTTTCTCTGGCAAACCTCGGGCATTGCAGATATTTGCGCCGAATAATCTAGTAGCGCTATTCGAAAACTATGACCTGGATATACTTCGCTATTCGGCAATCTATTTCCCATCTCCCGTCCTATACATCTCTTTTTCTACCAAATGTCTGAGTTCTTCCTGGTCGGGAAGGTAGAGCTGGTATTTGTTGACGAAAAGTTGGGAAGTGATATTGTGGAGGGCGTATTGAATGAGAATATCGTCCTTTTGACGGGCGAGGACAATGCCGATGGGTGGATTGTCACCTTCGGTGTTTTCCTCCTTTTCAAAATATGCCAAATACATATTCATCTGCCCTACATCCTGATAATTTACTTCTTCTCGCTTTAGATCAATAAGTACAAAGCACTTCAAAATCCGGTGGTAAAATACGAGGTCGACATAGTGATGGCGATTGCCAAGTGTGATGCGATATTGCCGGCCGATAAAAGCAAAGCCTTTGCCTAGTTCCAGTAAAAAATGTTCCAGGTGGTCGATGATGCGGCTCTCGAGTTCGGATTCACTGATGTGATAAGGTTCAGGAATTTTGAGAAAATCCAGGATGTAGGGCTCCCGAATAAGGTCTTCGGGCTTGTCGAGGCTTTGCCCTTCTTTGGCGAGTTGAAGAATTCCTTTTTTATCCTTTGAAGCAGCTAAACGCAAAAAAAGAGAGGCTTTCTTTTGGCGGATGAGTTCGGTAGTACTCCAGCTTTCAATTATTGTTTGTTTCTCATAAAATGATCGTTCAAGTAGATCGTCGATCTTTAGCAATTCAACAAAGTGAGTCCATGACAATTTGTGCGGAAGCTCCGCACAAATTGGATACGAAAGATAGAATTGCCTCATTCTTTGCAGGTTACTTCTGCTAAAGCCTTTGCCAAGATTAGGTGCTAAGTCCTTGCTTAATCTCAATAATAGCTGTTTCCCATATACGGCAGTCGCTTCACCGTCCTGTTCATATTCCACGATATACTGTCCTATAGCCCAATATGTGGTCACCAGGTAGGTATTGACTGCTATGGTCACCTGCTGTCTACCTTGTTTATATACTTCTGAAATTTGTTCTACAAGTGATTGATAGGTGTTTTGGGGTGATGCGTTTTTCATGGTATTGGTGAAATGTAGGAATGGGTTCGTATTTTAAATTAGCAATTTGCTAAAATTAATAAAAAATATCTAAACTATATTTGAACCAACTATGACCTGGATTTACTTCGTCGACCTATTTGGGACAGCCGTCTTCGCCATTTCGGGTGTGCTGACGGCTATGCAGAAGAAGTTTGATTTAGTCGGCACCTTGATCATCGGTTTTGTGACGGCGATAGGTGGAGGCACCTTGCGTGATGTGTTGATCGGGCGGTCTCCGGTGGGATGGCTTCAGGACCGCAATTACTTTGTGGTGATTCTACTGGGATACGTGATCGCCTATGTCTTTAAAGACAGCATCATTCGTCTCAAAAAAAGCATGTTCATCTTCGATACGATAGGGATCGGCTTGTTTACGATTTTGGGTATTCAGATCGCTTTGGAAAAAGGCCTCGCTATTGAAGCTTGTCTGCTGATGGGTGTTATATCAGCATGCTTTGGTGGGGTCACACGTGACGTTCTCACCAATGAGATTCCGCTCATTTTCAGAAAGGAGATTTATGCTACAGCCTGTTTTGTGGGCGGGATAGTGTACTTAGTTTTGGATCAAATAAGTGCTTTCGACAATGTGAATATCCTGACTTCGATCTGTACGGTGATTCTAATTCGCTACTTCTCTATTCGCTATAGGTGGTCGTTGAATTTTGGTGAGAAGGACGCCACTTAAAACAGGTATTTATACGCTGTTTTGTTATTAAAAGAGAGCCTACATTTGTGTCAACTTTAAAAATGTTTACACGCAGAAAGCCTTTTTTAAACTCACTAAAACAACTAAAATGTACAAACTCACGATCCGATTTTTCCAACTTTTGCTCATTGTTAGCCTCGGTGTTATTTCACAGTCTTGTGAAGACGCATGTGCGGATGTCGCTTGCCAGAATGGTGGAGCCTGCCTCGATGGCGTATGCGAATGCGCCGATGGCTTCGAAGGCGAATTTTGCCAAAACGCTATTCCTGTTCAAAAGCGCTTGGACGCTGGAACAGAAACGCCTCTTCAGTTAACACAGAAAGGAGTGATTTTGGACAGTCTCTATGGAAAAACCTACAAAGGAGGAATCATTTTCTTCGTCAACACAGAACCAAGCAAGTACCCTAACTTTACAGGGGAAGGTATGGTTACTACCGACGAAGACTATGGCAATTTTAACGAATGGGGCTGTTTCCAAGTGACGGGTGCCACTGGTGCTGAAGTAGGTGACGGACCTGCTAATCATCAGAAGATTCTTGACGCAATGTGCAGCAGAGTGCCTTCTTCGACGCAGTTAGTAGAAGAATTAACCACTGGAGGATTCAGCGACTGGTTTCTACCTTCGATCGGCGAAGTGGACCTTATGTATCACAACTTACACCTGAAAGGCCACAGTAACTTCCTTCGCAATATTCAACGCTTTCAGAGTTCCACGGAGGCTGATGCGAATAACTTCATGCTCAGGCTCTTTTGGAGGGATGAGATTGCGCCGATCAGCAAAGTCAGTGGCGACGATATTCGTCCAGCGCGGATTTTCTAAGCACTTATTTTTTATTATCTCATATAATCGCCGCCTGGAACTTGATGCTTCAGGCGGCGATTTTTGTATTGGTTACGCTATCTTATCAAGTCAATATTACATGAATATGAACGGCCTTTTTCAAGCCTCTTGATTTGTGTATTAGGCTGCACGCTATTTAGCGACCTTATTCTTCTTTTCCAGCTGTGCTATACGCTTAGCTTTGTTCTCGGAGATTTGGCCCGTTTCTGCATACACCTTTGCATCCATGAGTACTGTATCGAGGGTTTTATTCATTTTGCCTTTCATCATTCCCTTCATCATGAATCCCATGAATCCTTTTACCTCAAAGTTTGCCTTCATAACCAATTTGGAATGGCTATCGTCAATGGCTACAACGGTCCAGTTGTTTTCTGCTTTTTGGACAAAACCAGGCATACCGCCTATTACGGCGTAGGTCAGACTCATATTTCCTTTGTCGTAGTGTGTGAGCTTTTCGCTGATTTTGCTGAATCCACTCACATTCACGTCGCAGAACCTTTCATCACACACTGCTCCCTCAAAGGGAGAATTCCCTTTCCCAGTGGCATGATCCACATTCGAAGACCATTTGTACACTTCGATGAAGCCTGGGCCCACCATCTCCCACAGCGCTTCGGCTGAGACATCAACTGTGATTTCTTTCTGAACTTCGAATCCTTTCTGTGCCATAATTCCTGAACTTAGTGCGAACACAATGAAACTTAAACTGAGAATCTTTTTCATGATATTGTTGTGTTTTGATTTTAATAACACAAAGATCAGGGTCAGCTAAAGGAATCATTTTCCCAAAAAGGTCAATTAATCGGCTTTTCGGCTCAATCGATATTGACTGGGGGAAAGCTTGAATTTTTCATGAAAAACA
Organism: Bacteroidia bacterium; assembly: GCA_045106685.1. Taxonomy (GTDB): domain Bacteria; phylum Bacteroidota; class Bacteroidia; order J057; family J057; genus JAUIGE01. Next base: position 5,576 of record JBGCFB010000254.1, read on the forward strand.
GCCGAAAAAGTACTGATATCCACAAAGCCCAACGAGAAGGCGATATCGGTGATGCTGTCATCTGTTGTGAGTAGGCGTTTCTCTGCCGCCAGCAAGCGACGGTTCTTGATATAGCGTGCAGGCGATTCCGCAAATGTTCTTTTGAACTCTCGCTTGAAAGTAGACAGACTCATATTACATAAGTAGGCGAGCTGCTCAAGGCCAAGGTTGTTGTACAGGTTGTTTTCGATCGCATTTTTTAAACCAATATTGACAGGACTAAATATCTCTGAAAGTAGCTGGCGAACATTCGTATGATTTTCTGATTTTAATAAAATCAGCACTAATTCTTTAAGTTTAAGAATGCCTAATTCTTCATCAAAAGCCTCTGGAGACTCAAAATAAATGGCAAGGTTATTCATGTATTGCTCCACGAGTTGATTTCCGATGAGCTTTTTGGGAGTAGGTACTGTGTCTAATGATAAAAAGGATGGCACCTCGTGCTTATAAATCTCTTTGAGAAGAGCAGGATAGAGAAAAACGGCGATTGCTATACAGTTTGTATGTGCGTCATCGGAGGTGAACTCCTGAACATATCGTCCGCATTGCTTGAGGATGGCATTGTGCCGTGTGGTACGATAGGCGCCGCGCACATCATAACTCACCATCGTCCCTTCTACGATATAGAAAAAGCAGGCTATATCCTTCAGTTCATCCTGTATAAAAAACGGAGACTTAAACGAAGCCTTTTGAAACAAAGGCATTCCTTTAAATGAGATTACTCTTGACTCTACCATACCACAAACATATTTACTTAAACTGAATATGACTTTCTGAAAAAGTTCAAATATTTGGGCATTTAAATCAGCTCTATTACCATGAGCAGCTTGATAGATAATAATGTCTTTTGGCCTTTTTGTAATTAAGTAGCGTTATGCCAGATGATCTATATTTGAATCACCAATCTCACCTCCTATGAAGTTTTCCCTTCTCATCCTGCTCGTATTCCTTTTTTCCTGTCAAAAAAATGCCTCTTCTTCTGAACAAGCTGTGCAAGAAAATCCATCCCCTGACACTTCAGTTAAGGTTGTTCCCAGAAAGGCTGTTCAAGCCTTTGTGCAAAGCGATTCGGTATTGTTGGGTGAAAAGCGGATGAAAGATGGTAGCATTCGCAAAGACAATTTCCACCTGGATATCGATGCTCACCCAGAAGATTTACCCAGTTTGTATCGTGCCTATGATGTGGAGCATATCAGCAAAAGTCACAATATTTATCTGATTAAGACAAAGCAATTATATAGAAAGGCACGGACCTTCTTTCGCCTTATTCGATTTGATAAAAAGGGCAATCAAGTCGCCGCCCGGACTTTTGTGGATTATCGATATTTAAATTTGATAAAAGTCAAAAACGGATATGCTCTCGGACTTGAGAACCCTATTCCTGGAATTGATTGGGATGAAAATGCGAGGACGTATCAGCTTCTTTTTCTAGACAAAAACTTCAAAACGCGAATACAAAAACTCCCTTGTCCTTCATCACGCGATGAAATCCTCAAACTTTCGCTAATAAACGACACGGTTAACGTTTCTGTAAGAGTGTATTTAGGCTGTACCATTTGTTACAATGCAATGATGCATTATCAGGCTCAGTTCAGTAAGGAAGGTGATTTTGTAGGAGGGAAAATATTAAGTCACTCTAACTATCCAAAAGGTGACTCGACGCTTTTTGAGAAGATAAAAGGGTGCTTGCAGTAGAAGTATCGCGGTGGCTGAGCAGAATAGACGGTGGCTGAGCGGAGCCGAAGCCACACAAATTGTTCATTACCCATTGATCATGACAAATGACCCATGATCCATTATCGCTTCTCCAAAATCGCAAACAGCTCCTTTCCCGCTCGGTCTGGCACTGAATTATGAGATTCCTCAAATGTTCTGGCATTGAAATAAGGTTCAAAATATCCCAGGTATTCCTCCTTATCGCCGCCGAAAGGACGTTTTGTTAGGTCGCCTTTTAATGGAAAATTAAACCAGAGACCCACAAGTTTGCCGCCTGGGTTTAGTAGCTGATGCATCTTCTGGGCATAGCGTTCACGCACATTATCGACGGGCGGGAAGGAGCAGAAGAAAGTTTGTTCCAAAATCAAATCAAAGCTGTCTTTCAATTCGAAAAAGTCTCCGTGAAGCAGCTGCGCTGAAGGGAATGTCGGCACGCGCTGCTGGAAGTTCTCCAATGGAAACCTTGAGATGTCGAGGATGTGCGTATTGGTGAATCCTGACTGGAACAGATATTCGGCCTCATAGGCATTGCCAGCGCCTGGAATAAGGATGCGCAAGCTTTTGTTATCAAGCTGATCTGCGTATTGTTTGAGCGGTTCCGACGGAGCGCCAAGGTCCCAGCCTGTAGACTGATTTTCATAACGCTGCGACCAGTAATGTTCGAGTTCGGAGGATTGGTTAGACATCTGTACTGATTTTTTTAACAAACTCCCTAAAGTTAGACCGATTGATTAGCGCTTCTGTTGCCTGATATTTCTCAACAAATGTCTTTGGGAGTCTTACCTTCTTTTTAGGGCTCCATTTGAATTCATATCCATGAATTTTACCTGCAATATCTTCCACATAATCGACCTCCTGTTGCTGTCTTGTGCGCCAAAAGTAGCTACGTGCCAGACTCAGGTTATAATTGTTTTGCTTTAACCTTTCCGAAATCAAAAAATTCTCCCAAAGTGCGCCTTTATCTTGCCTGATGGGCAACTCATTGAAATTTCCAATGACCATATTGCGGATGCCATTATCATAAAAATAAATTTTCTTATTGGTCTTTATTTCGTTTCTAAGATTTCTACTAAAACTGCTTAATTGAAAAATCACATAGCCTTTTTCGAGAATATCAATGTAGCGCTTGACGGTGTTTTTGTCGATTTCGATGAGCTGGGATAACTCTGAGTAATTGACCTCATTACCGACTTGAAGTGCAAGCGCGCGCACTAGCTTACCCAGCACCTCAGGCTTCCTAATTTCAGCATAAGATAAAATATCTTTATAGAGGTAACTTTCTACTAGGTTTTTGAGAATTTCCTGCTCTTCTCCAGGGTGGTTGAGTACATCTGGGTAAAAACCATAGATTAAACGATTTTCTAGTTGCTGCTCTGCCTTAAGATAACCTACATGGCTTTCATATTCTTCCCAGCTAATCGGAAGAAGCTCATATTTCCATTTACGACCAGTGAGAGGCTCATTCAATTCATGGGCTAGCGAAAAAGAAGAAGAGCCGCTTATCCAAAGTTGCACCTCTTTAAATTGATCAATAATGATTTTTAGCGTGAGACCAATGCCTTCGATTCGTTGTGCTTCGTCCACAAATACGACCGAGTGCTGCCCTATCAGGTCACGTATTTGCTCGGTATTGGGCTGTTTGAGTAATTCTCTGACTTGCGGATCGTCACCATCAAAAAAAATAAAATTCTGGCCTTCAAGTTCTTTTCGAATCAATGTGGTTTTGCCAACTTGCCTAGGGCCAATAATCATGATAGCCTTTCCTCTGCCTACCTTTTGCTTGACAATTTCACTCAGCGTTCTATGAAACATAATCGCGTATTTATGTCAAAAATATAACTTTTGGTGAATATAATCACCAAAAGTTATAACAAATAGTGAACATGTTCACCGTTTGTTATGTTTTTCGCACGTTCTTGGGCAACGTCATATTTCCTTGATTAACAAAAGTGTAGTCGAAATCGCTTCATCAGAATAATATGGTGGCTCTTGATTGATTCCCCAGAAAAGGTTGTCTGAAGGGATCGTCCAAATGTGAAGGAAATCCCCGCTTTGAAACGAAATACGACAGCCACTTTGAATCTGGATATCACCTGAAATAAAATGCTCAATTTCTGTTTTGGTTATTTTCCCTAATTCGTTAAATGTCTTTTCATCCAAATAGTGTTTATAGGCCCAAGTAAATGTTTTATCCAATGTCCCTTTATCGCTAAAAGTACCCTCCTGAATATGGAGAGATTCTGCGTCACCATCACAGTCGAATGTGAAGGACTTATCATTAGAAAATGTGAGACATAATATCCCTTCTGACTCTTCATCAGGCTGGCCTTCAAAATAAAACTGTTCGATGATAGCGGACTGTATTTCCAGTCCAACGATTGTGTTGAGTATTGCTAGATTTTGTTGTTGTAAATGCGCCAGTCTGAGCTTCATTATGCTTTTTGCATCAAGTGATTGGTAAATAAAACTGATCCCAACCTATAGTATGTTTTTCTACCATTTACACACTTCTCCAAATCGCTAATCATCATTCTGAAATCTGTAATTGACTTACTCCCTCTACCGCTTCAAAAACTTCTGCGTAAAGTATCGCTTTCCACTCACGTCAAAGCCGCTGATGATATACATACCAGGGTTGAGGTCGCCCACGAAAATATCGCGAGGGGCTGTATTGTCAACTCGCAAAGCTTGCGATAGCATGCGCCTCCCTGCTAAGCTCGTGACGGTGATCTTAACGATCTGGCATTCATCACACAGGATGCTAAGATTGGTCACGACAGGATTTGGATAACAGACCACGCCGTTGACTATGGGCAGAGGAGGCTCTGGCTCGGCAGGTCTGTACGATACCCAGGGCCGCGCCTGCTTGATGCTCAACTGACCTTCACTGGTGATTTTGTACTCAATATCCATCGCGAAATTGTCATCACCGACGGCATCGTACAGGATAGCAAATTCGTCATGAATCACGCCCAAATATTCGCGCATCTCATTCAAATAGCGCTCCTCCATAATGAGTGTCGTATTGGGCACGAGGTTGGAGCGGCGGATGACGGTGTACTCATCACTCGACGCTGAAGAATTGTCGAGCAAAATCTCTTCCGCAATCGAGCTAGTATCCGGGTTTGTGATCAAATCTTCTCCCAGCTGAGAATTCAGATAAAAGGTATTATGTGTTTGATAAATCGGGTCCGTGCTTACGCCCACGCCATTGGCTTTTTCATCCTTGAAATTTGGGTGACACAGAACGCCCATCGAAGCAACAAAATGGTCGATTCTGAAAAAGTCCCGCTCATCAAATGCCTCCAGATTCCACAGGCTGGCGAAGACCTGTTTGATAGATTTTGAAATATGACCTTCGTCAGGATGCTGCGTTTTGGAATCATAGAGTCCTGCTCCGCTAAAGCCCGGAAGGTCTTCATTATTGGTGCTGGAGCGACAGCGAACCGAGGTTCCCTCTGGAAATAATGCATGCATAGCAGCAAGTTCGTCCAGCATCCATTGCGGCATTTCTGCCGCTTTGATCTTCTTTCTAAAAGCCTTGAGCATGTCTTCGCGCACATCACGATCGGCCTTGAAGTCATCGTTGGAAAGGATAAACCTGGCTTCAGAAAAGAAGCCATTGTACTTCATAAATTCCTGATAAAAATAGAACGGCACACCAAAGCCGTCGGGAATCGTTCCCTCAGGAAAACCAAAAGTGCGCATGGTCGCAAGATTGGCACATTTGGCACCAAAACCGTCCGCCATGCTAAAACTGATATCACTCAACGGCAAGATCGATGTGTAGTCCAGATTAAGCGGAGGTACTTGCTCCTCGGATGGACGCAGTTCTTCAAACCAGGCATTGACTTCCTCAAGGCTCGCCTTGCGGATGATATATTGATTCTGATCAACTTTATAATACACGAAGTCATTGAGCAGATCAGCAATCGAGTCGATCTC
>JBGCFB010000255.1:0-5558 GCA_045106685.1 Bacteroidia bacterium
AAAAGCGGGTATCAGCGGTGATCGCAACGATATCAGGAGCGTTATCCACCACATTAATAAGCTTATACTTGGGTACTACAAGCGGAGGAGGAGACATGCGATAGAGTGTGATATGGGGATTGTTGTTGATCAGGCTAGAAAAGCCAGCATTGCGTACAATCGCCAAACCAAAGGCTGCATTATTGTACCCAAAATAAATTTGGAATGTGTTAAGCAAAAAAGTGTCAGCACATTCTGCTATAACATCAAACTCGTAGGTGATACCGTTGTCGACCACATTGTCAATGGTCATATACACTGGCGTTACACCGGGAGTAGCAGTTTGGGAAAAAGACGGGAAAAAGAGGGAAATAAAAACAAGAAACAAGAACGCTGTTTTGAAGAATTGGTAGAACATTGTGGATTAATAAATAATTATGCTACCAAGGGGAGTACCACTCCAATTGCAAAGAACCTGCCAATAATCAGTATTTTTATTTATAAAAATAAAATTTCCGACTTAGCGTAGCCAAGCCGGAAAAACCATAACCAAAAATCAAAAACAAACAGTCTTTATAGACGCTGAAATTTCAGCAGATATTTCGAATTATTTTGGGTGTTCTGTATTTCTGCAAAATACATGCCTGCAGGCAAATCAGCAACGCTAAAGCCATTTTCAGGAAGTGCCATCTCAGTGATTACATTTCCCTGAATGCCAATAATGCGAAGCTGCCATTGCTCACTCCATTCGATCCCTTTTACATTGATAATGTCAGCACTTGGATTGGGATACAAGCTAGCAACTGAGAAGCCATTTTTTACAACTTCAACTGCCTCCGAATACATGAAGTTACCATCTTGATTGACGGCTCGTATTCGATAGGCCGTTCGATAGTCTTCGGCATCTTTGTCAATAAATGAATAACGACTTAGCGCATCTGCCTTCACGGAGCCTATCGCAGCAAATGGCTCTCCATAAATGGATTTCTCAACTTCATAAGTGACGACATCCTGTTCGGAGGCTATTTCCCAATCTACTTGTGTCTCGTTTTCTCCAAGGTAAGAAGCCGTAATATCTGAGAAAGTAGCAGGCAGGATACTAGGATCACCTTGGGCAAGATTACAACTGTCTTTCCCACCTACACCACCAATAAACTGATCCACCATCAAGGTGAGATAAAGACTCACACCTGGAGGTTGGGTATTATTGGTGAAATTGAGGATTACGTGAACAAGGGGCCTCGCTATATTACCTTCAAATAGGGATACTTTGTTCGAGTCAGATAAACAAGCTGGAGTCTGAGTTGGAATACGGGTGTCTACAGTAATCGCAAGGATGTTCGCCGTATTATCTACAATATTGACTATCTTATATTTGGGGAAATTAGAGAACGGTAAGCCAAAATTGTAAAGGGAATCATATAGAAGAACATTCGGATTTCCAGGAGGGTTCGGGACAGCAGGATTGTTTGAAAAATTGTTATTCGTAACAACACTACTACCAAAAGCTGCCGTGTTATATGCTATATATATCTGATAGGTATTAAGCATGAACGTATCAGTGGTTTCAGCATAGACATCGAAACTGTAATCCGTTGTAGTTTGAACAACATTTCGAATAGAAAAAAACACTGGTACTACACCACTAGCTTTCAGCTGTGATCCAAATACCATACCGAGCAAGGCGAGGATGATTGTAAGTCGCTTTATCATGTTTTTTGGTTGTGATGAAATTTATCACAGAAACCTGTTTAGGTGAGGCAATTACAAAGGTAAGAAATACCCTTGTCAGCACAAGATTCTTGTGTGTGTTTTTGATTTTTTAGACAAATGGACTATTCGGATTGCATGATCTTTTATCGGATTGCTAATATTACCTCGTCGGGAAAAGGCTTATTGGAATGCTGCAAAAATAGCAGATTAACTAAATTTTCAAATTATCGTATTAACTCGCTTACGCCCTAATTTATTTCAGTTATGTAATCTGGGAAAATCTTTCATCCTTTTTTGCCGCTCCATGCTTAGCTGCATGTCGAGTGGTTTTTCCCATTTTTACATTTGAAATTATGTCTATTTCCCGAAAATACGGGCGAACCTTTCATTTTCCATTTTCTCCTGGAACCACAAGCGATGATCGCATCAGCCATAACTATTGGGATGATGTGAGTAAGTTGAAAAAGGTAGTCCATACTGAAAAACTTGATGGTGAAAATACCTGCTTAAGTAAGCTTGGCGTTTTCGCCCGATCTCATGCCGCTCCGACTCGCCACCCTTGGGCCAATTTTCTCAAGGAACGCTGGAGCTGGCTTCGCCATGACCTGGGCGACCTGGAGATTTTTGGCGAGAATCTCTACGCCATCCATTCTATTGAATACACACAATTGGAAAACCATTTCTTCGTCTTTGCCATTCGCAATGGTGACCAGTGGCTTTCCTGGGAGGAGGTGCAGTTCTATGCCGCGGCAATGGATTTTCCCACCGTTCCCGAATTGGATATTGTCGCCCCTGATCAGCAAGCAGCGTTTGAACAAAACGTACTTGAACATATCGTCGGTCCCAGCACCTTTGGCTCCGTCGATACCTACACGCAAGCTCCTTGCTCCATGGAAGGAATTGTCAGTCGAAATGCTGAGGAGTATCCTGTTTCGGAAATGCCTCGCAATGTGTTTAAATATGTGCGCAAGAATCATGTGAAAACCAATGAACATTGGAATAGAAACTGGCGCCGGGCACCTTTAAACTGGGAGAAAAAATGATTTGGCAACTACATCCCAATTATGATTGGAACGAACTTCGCGATACATTTTCCTGGATACAGGATATGGAAGGCGTTCCCCAGAATCCACAGTATCACGCTGAGGGCGATGTGGCTATTCATACGCGTATGGTGCTGGAAGCTTTGCAGCAGATGCCTGCATATGATGCACAGACTGAGCAAAATCAGCACCTACTGAAGGCGACTGCATTACTGCACGATATCGAAAAACGCTCAACAACGAGGCTTGAAAACGGTAAGCTTACCTCCAGAGGACACGCCAGAAAAGGCGCTAAAACAACCAATGCTTTGCTCTATCGAATGGGAAATACGCCCTTTGATATTCGACGAAGCCTGGTAGGTTTGGTGAGGCATCACGGTCTGCCCATATGGGCAATGGAAAAGCCTGATCCGGTCAAGACTTTGCTGTCTACAGCCTTTGAGGTAAATCATCGTTTGCTGGCAACATTTGCTGAGGCAGATGTGCGTGGCCGAATCTGTGATGATCAGCCTGAGATGCTTGAGCGAATCCAATTCTTTCAAGCCTTTGCTGAAGAGCAAGCTTGCCTGGAAGCACCGCGACATTTTAAATCAGCCTCTTCGGCCTTTCATTACTTTCAGTTGGGAGGTGATTATCCTGATTATGTTCCTTTTGAAAAGCCGACCTCTGAGGTGACTGTCCTTTGCGGACTTCCCGGTTCCGGCAAAGATTACTACATCCAAAGGTACCTTGAAAAAGACCTGCCGGTAATCTCGCTGGATGCATTGAGAAGAAGCATGAAAAAATCACCGACTGATAAAAAAGCGACCGGAAGGATCGTACAGGAGGCGAAAGAGCAAGCGAGGGTTTTTCTTAGGAAAAAGGAGAACTTCGTTTGGAATGCAACGAACATCACACGGCAAATGCGTGAGCAGTTGATCGCGCTATTTGCCAGTTATGGAGCGACCATTCATTTGGTGTATATCGAAGTGCCTTATGCAACACTGCTTAAGCAAAACCGCAATCGGGAGTATCCAATTCCTGAATCGGTTTTAGAAAGCATGATCGACAAAATAGAGCTTCCTGTACCGACGGAAGCGCATAGTGTGAGGTATTTTACCTAGAACCTAAAGCCTCGGACTTCTGTTATTTTAGGTTCGAGGCTTAATCTTCTATGTTCAAGATGATTTTTACCTAAAGTGTTTGGTTTTAGTACCTTTCGCCCCAAACTCATGGCTCCCAAAAAGCTCCACTATATCATACCCGTACTATGCGTGCTAGTGTACTTGCTGTTTCCGACAGCGAATTCCAGCGTTGACTCCTGGGGATATGCAGCAGATATTAAATGGAGTACGGACCTTTTTGCTCCACACCACTTACTCTATAATGCATGGGGCTGGTTGATCCATCAGCTTATTCGGGTCGACACCTTATCATTGATGAAGGCTTTGAATGCACTGGTTGCCGCCGGCTGTGTTGCTACGCTTGGTAGCATACTGGCAAAACGCAAAGTGGCAGATGAGATGGTTATCGGCTGGATGCTATTTGCGGGTGGAAGCTTCGGTGTTATGCGTTTTGCGACTGAGAATGAAACCTATTTGGTGCCATTGCTTATTTCGCTTTTAGCGAGTAGGATAGTGCTGATGCAAGGTAGCCGGATTGGAGCGATTGCGTTGATGGCTGGCTTTTTGGCAGCCGGTGCATGCCTGTTTCATCAATTGCATGTTTGGTGGTGGTTGGGCTTATTGCTGTTCTGTCTCTTTACAAAAAGCCGCAAAGAAGCCTTTCTCTATGCTTTGCCAGCGATATTGGTTCCGTTGGTATACGCTGCTGTTTTGTACCAAAAAAGCGAACAAGTCCCTAGCGTATCGGCGTTTATGTCATTTGTGCTGCATGATTTCTCGCGAGAAGGCGTGCAGGTTGACCTTGGCTTGAAAAGCTTGTTTCTGACACCAGTCAGCCTATTTCGGACCTTCTTTCAGGTACATGGTTCTGTTTTTCTATTTTTGAAAAAAATGCCTTGGCTGTGGTTGACAGCAGGACTTACGGCTTTTTGTTTAGGGAAAGGATTACTTCGAAGATGGCCTGTTACTTTTAGAAAAGGCCCGGGCGATGCATATCAAAAGGCACATGGTGCGATCCTTATTATGCATTTAGGCTTCGCCATGCTTTCGCACGGCAATGCCGAATTTATGGTGATGATTCCTTTCCTCATCCCCATCGTCAACGGTTGGAGTTTTCGCTTTAACCCCAAAACCATCATCTGGCTTGCCGCTGCCTTCTGGGTTTGGAATCTGAGCCTCGATATTATTCCCCGAAGTCGCGTTTCGCTTTACGATTTTGACACTACCGTCACATACTTGCATCGCCATCCGGAAGCCGCACTCGTGCCAGCCGACAAGCACCAAATTGCCAATCGCTATTTCTACAGCTATCATAAGACGGTTTACCATCGGCTTTATGCACTGGGAGATAGCGCCGTCTGCGATTGGAACGGCCCATTAGTATCTGATATGCCCGACAGGCCTTTGCTTCTGAGCCGCGAGGCTTTCTTGACTATGTTGCCAGGTAAGGGGTTGGAAACCAAACGTCGCGTGAAGACGCTACAGGGATATGAGAGAGAATATGGTTTGTGGGAAATAGATAAAAAGTGCGAATAATCGTGTAGAGAAAAGGCATGCCTTTTCTCTACACGATTATTCGCAAAAAGACAAATAGCAGCATTGCACATTCAAAAAAATAGGCGAAATTCGCGCCATGGAAAAAGCTGCTCCCCTGCAAAATGACCTGTTGCTACGCGTCGCGCGTGGCGAATCTGTCGAACGTCCTCCTGTATGGCTCATG
>JBGCFB010000256.1:0-4709 GCA_045106685.1 Bacteroidia bacterium
GGTTTATGCTTTTTAAAAGAACCATCGCTTGGTACGATGCGAATTCGCCCAATTATTCCTTAACAAAATATATCAGTAAAGCATTCGCATGGGAGCTTTCCGATTCAACCGTTTATTTTTTCAATGCCCAAAATCAGCCTACCATCATCGAAAGATGGAGCAGCGATGGAAGCCCAAGTGGTCGTAGGTCTTTTTTGCTTTCTGAATACACTTATGACAATCAAGGGAGGCTCATTGAGGACCTTTCATTCCCAGATAAAACGACATATACCTATTTTGCAAACGGAGACCTAAAGAGGCAAGATGCTGTATATTCTCAAAGTGGAATAATGACTCAACCCATGGTCTGGACGAATGCCTGGAAGCGAATATATGCATATGACAGGGTAAATAACATTGTATGTGATTCAACCTGGCTAACAGATATAAATGGCAATTTTTGGAATACGCCTGAAGTTCGATGTGATCGACATGATCCATCTGTCAATGACTCATCAATCTATGTCACACCTGACTTTTACATTTGGAAAAGGTGGCTTGGCAATTTTTACTATCGAAGAGGAGAAGGAAAACTGCTTTACTCGCTACAACCGAGAATCGGCCAATCGCGCAGGGACAGCACCCACTACTACTACAGTAAAACTTACGCCCTCAGCTTAGAGCCAGAAAGCCCGCAAGCAACGATTACCATTTCACCTAATCCATCGCCGGATGTTATCCATATTACCATGCCCGATATGCACCGTGTGCCTACCGCAATCACGATTCGTGACATACAAGGCAAGGTCGTTAAGCGTAGTTTGTGGGTGCCGGGCAATCCAATTAGTATTCAGGATTTTCCTTCTGGTTGCTATACAATTGAGGTGTTTCAACGAGATGGCGCGTTGGTGGGAAGGTTTGTTAAAAATTAGGACACCGGGGAATCTGATTAACCAGCTAATCACCCAATCAGCCTACCCCAAAAATTTCGCCAAGAACCCATCTTTACGCTGGTCAGAAACCGGCAGCTCATCGCCATTAGAGAGTAGTGCGATGCCGCCTTTTTTGCGGCGCTTGTATTCGCGGACTTCGGCGAGATTGACGATGTGGCTTTGGTGGATGCGGTGAAAGCCGTTGGGGCTGAGGAGTTCGTCGTAAGACTTGAGGCTGCGCGAGGCGGTGAGCTTGCGCCCATCCTTGAGATATACATGCGTATAGTTTCGGTCGGCTTCGCAGCGGACAAGGTCCGCCAGTTGAATTACGATAAATCCTTCCAGCGTAGGAAGCACCATCCGACCAAAACGGGCGCTCATTGTATCCCGAAATACTTCCAGTTGCAGGCTGTGCTTTTCCTCCTTTTCGCCTGCCCTTTTTACCGCATCTTCCAACTCATCGATATCGACAGGTTTCGTTAGATAATCGAGGGCAGAAAAACGTATGGCCCGAATGGCGTATTCGTCATACGCGGTAACAAATATGATTCTGAAATTGATAGGAGCAAGCGCATGCAGCACGTCGAATCCGCTTCCAGGACTGAGGCGAATATCGAGAAAGACAAGGTCGGGTTGGTGAGCGGTAATCTGCGTGATGCCGCTTTCAACGGAGTCTGCTTCAGCGATGATTTCGACATTGGGGCAATACATGTCGAGGAGGGCGCGCAAGGTTATGCGTGCGTCTTCTTCGTCGTCGATAATGAGAGTTTTTAACTTGCCCACGATGACCTATTTAAGGTTCTGGGTTTTGCGTGTTGTTGTAAATTTAGGTAGAATAATAGAGATTATCACGATTCTAAGCTGAGCTTAAGACGCCTCTGGCCTTTTCTCAACGCAAAGATGTATATCTTGATTTTTTGCCCAATATCACGACCGAGAGCATTTCTACTACCTGATGCCTGTTGACTCGGAGCTCATGTGTCTCCAAAAAAATAGTGGCTCCCATAAATGAGAGCCACCTTTCCGACGTGTAATTCCAAATAGTGTAAAGAACGAAAGTATCTTATGGCCAGATAATGACCGTAACTCCAGAGGAGCGTTTTTTCTTGTTTTGAGGGGTAGTGAGTACGTGAGTACTTGGTGCCAGATTTACTCCCTGTTCAGCTGGTGCTGATGTGGGCGAAGCCTGTAAACACGCAAAGAGCGCGCAAGTAGTAAATAGGGCTAAGAGCAAGGTAAGCTTTTTCATGTTGTTAGATTATTTGGTTTGATTGAAGTAATTATGCCTAATCAAATTCTGATATCTATCTCTCGTTTGTTGTTACAAATATAAACGAGCGCACGAAAGTTTCAGAACACATAATATCTTGTATATTACGCCTTCAAACGGTAAAAAATGGAAAAACTCACTGAAATAATACGTAGTCTTACTAAGCAGGAAGTCAGGAATTTTAAAATATATGAAAAAAGGATAGGTGCTGATCGTTATGAAAAAAAGCTTGTAAAGCTGTTTGATTTGCTTCGTGCTGGGAAATTTGCAGAGCATGATGAGGCAATTGTGGGGAAATTTTACGAAAAAACGAACCGTAACGCGTATTACAGACTCAAAAATAGACTCCTTCATAACTTGCAGAAGAGTTTGATCGAATTTCACCTGGAAGTAGATAATAGAATGATGGTTCTGGGGACAATCATGCTCGCCCGTATTTTCTATTATAAAGCCAACTACAAGGTCGCATTTTCATATCTACAGAAGGCTGAAAAGCAAGCGGTTCAGGCAAGTGCCTTTAACTTACTGAACTTGATCTACGACGAAATCATTAGCCTCAGTAAGTATTACTTCGAAATAGATCCACAACAATATCTGGCTCTGAAACAAGAACGCCAGGAAGAATATGCCCGCGTGCAGCAGGTGGATTATATGCTAGCCACTTTAAACCACCGCCTGCACAAAACCAACTTTGGAGAGCGTGGGGCAGGTTTATTACAAGAACTCGAAAAGGTGCAGCATGAATTTGAGCTTTTACCCGAAAATCAAACTGAGGCTATCCGGATTGAGGTGCACAAAGTGGTGCGTAATATCCTTTTGCAGAAAAAAGACTTCGCAAGTCTTGAGCATTACTTATTGAATAGCTTTGCCCGATTTGAGGAGGACGGCTTTTTTACGCGACAAAATCACCGCGAAAAGATTATTCTAATCACCTGGATCGTCAATACATTTCATAAGAACCGCAAATTTGAAGCCTCCAAAGTATGGCTGGAAGCCCTCAATGAGGCGCTCCTGGCGTACAACAAGCTATATTACCATACTTACCTCTGGACCTATTATCAGTCATTGATCACGTATCACTCTTCTACTGAGAAAAATGATAAGGCCATCGAACTGCTGGAGAACCTTAAAGCAGAGGACCCAGCCGAAGGCGAAGTCTTCTATGGCGCATTTACATACTTGCCGCTCATTTCGCTTTACTTCAATATCGGTGACCGTAAAAAGGCTACCGAAAACCTGAATGAGCTTCTGCATACCAGTCATTACCAGAGTCTTTCACCTGAAATCAGGATGCACCTGGCGATTACAGAAGTGATCCTCAGAATCGAAATGGAGGACTGGAACTATGCGCATGCGCGCTTAAAGGCGCTCAACAGGAGCCACCGAAGCCTTTTAAAAGAAGCTGAATACGAACAGGAGAAGTCCTTTATCGCACTCTTAAGAGCCATCGTAACTAAGCCTGAGCCTTTTCAGCAGCCTCGCCTTATCGACAGGATGGAAGAGTTTCTTGAAGGTGCGGATCGTGAGGTCGGATCTAATCCGATCGACTATGTAGCCTGGCTACAATCGCATATGTACAACCGGGATTACTATGATGTGCTATTGGAGCTTAATAAAGATGATCAGGAAAAAGCTTCTGCTGCAAGTGAGTAGTGATCTTCGCCGTGGGTTGGCTTTATGCGAATAAGGCCCGCCCGTACCAGCTTTATTAAAAGATCAGCAGTTTTGCGCCGCGAGGTCTTGAGCAATGCCTGCACCTCGTTGAGGGTTGTATGATCATGATTGTTTAGGTGTTGAAGAAGTTTTTGTTCAAATTCTCCAAAACTGATCGTAACGCCTTTTCTATAAGGACGAAGAATCTGCGTCATCTCCCTGCTGGCACGCATACTCATGTCTCGATTTCGAACATAGGCTACCTTTTTGCCTTCCTCACGTAGGAAGTGAGGTTTGCGACGACTGGGCTTCACCTGGATCACGAGTACCTTGCGCCGTTCGTCGATGCGGATATATGAATACTTGACGCCGAGCCGTGGAACTACGAGTTCATCCAACACTTTTTGCATGGCGAATTGGTCACCCTCCGGGGTTTTGGTACCATATATACCACCGTCATCATCCACACCGATAAGCAGTGTTCCGCCTTCCGTATTGGCAAATGCGACCAGCTCCCGCGCAATGCGATCCGGGTGATTGGCTTTGCGCTTGAATTCAAGGTGCGTGTGTTCGCCTTCGGCGACGAGTCTTCGTAATGCGGACAAGGTTAGCATGAGATAGCGAAGTTAAGGTCTTTTTGAAATACTCGCTACTTGATATTCGATACTAAAAATATAGGTCCGAGGCTTGATGTTCAAGGTCCTAAGTTTTTACATTGTACTTCGTGCCTTGGACCTGGAACCTAAATGTCTTTGCTGCTTGGTCTTAGAAAAATATAGGCCCGAGGCTTGATGTTCAAGGGCCTAAGTTTTTACATTGTACTTCGTGCCTTGGACCTGGAACCTAAATGTCTTGGCTGGACGCTGTTAGGAAAT
>JBGCFB010000257.1:0-40741 GCA_045106685.1 Bacteroidia bacterium
AAAAGGGCCTGAAAGCGCTTCACTTCCACCTGCAAAAGCAATCAGCATGGACTTGAGGAGCGTCATGCCCGTGAATTCCGTTGGGATGGTGAACTTACCTGGATGTGCCTTTGCGTATGCCTCGATGGCTTCCAGTGTACGCGGAGGCTCTGGCGTACGAATTGTATCATAAATCAACGCAAGCTGCACATTGCCCCAGGGACATTCATAGCCGTTCACAGGCTGCTGGAAGTCGATTCCAATAAATGGATTCTCGAAGTCGATGTATTCGGCGTTTGGGAGTTTTTGGGTAAAAGGGCCGTACAACGCATTGAGCTTTCGCAGTTGAAAAAACGTCTCCCCATTTATCCAAACCATATCCAAGGCACTCTCGTCTTTGCCAGCTTCACGCTCCGTCATCAACGACTGCACAATGGCCGTTCCCTGGCCGCTCGCTATATCCAGATTGATCCCATAGCGCGACTTCACCTCCGGAACGACAAAATCCGCCATGTAGCGATTGATATAAGGATCGCCTTGCCACATCATCATATGGACGGTTTTTCCTTTCGCAGAAGCAGTGATTGATTCCCAGCTTTGAGTACTGATATCAGACTTGACTTCAGCCTGCTTTTTTTCTCCACACGCACATAATATCAATAACAATAAAAGAGGGAGGAATTTATTCATGGCGTTTTTTTGGGCAAAAGTAAACAAAGGATCAAAAACGAATTGTCGGACTAAGACCTAAGCTCGCTGGCAAGCTTAAGCCCTTTAAGCGTAAGTAAAGGATCAGTCACATCGAAGCGATGTTTGAGAGGAGTTAAAACAGAGGATAAACCTCCTGTCGCGATGATACTACAACGTTTGCCCATTTCGCGTTCGATGCGATCGATCATACCTGAAACGAGACTTTCGTAGCCCAATAATATCCCAGATTGGAGCGCGTGAATAGTATTTTTGCCAAGCGCAGTCGAAGGGACTTCAAGCGGTACCTCCGGAAGCTGAGCAGCTTGCAGGAAGATCGCCTTGATACTTGTTTTGAGACCGGGAGCAATGGCTACTCCTTCGATCGTGCCGTCATCGGAACATGCGACGAATGTCAGTGCTGTACCAAAGTCAATGACGATGCAAGCTTGTTGAAATTGATGATGTGCTGCCAGTACATTCGCCACGATATCTTCCCCAATTTCATGTGGACTCGGTATCGTAAGGGGAAGTTGGGGATACAACTCAAGGCCCATGCGTTCAAATCGTGCCTGCGGCATCAGTTCATGCACAGCTTGTGATACAGGTTCTGCCAGTTGTGGAACTACACATCCCATCATAATATGGCTTACTTCTTGTGCTTTTTCTTGTAAAAAGTCACGAAGCTTTTCTTTATAAATAGCTGCTGGTGTATCACGTTTAGAAGGAATCCGATGGCGTTCGTGCCATTGTTTTCCATCGTGAAGCGCAAAAACCCCGTCGGTATTTCCTATGTCAATCGCGAGTAACATAATCCTGAAATACGGGCTTTTTACTAGATTTACCCAAAATGTCGCTATTTAGCGTTGGGGGTTTCGTGTTGAGGGTTTTGAGTTTCCGGTTTTAAATCAAAAGGACTTGTATCAATATGCCAACAGTGCCTTAAACTCAAAACACATAACCCCTAAACTCTAAACCAAATTTCAGCCCATGCCCAGAAGTCATAAGTATTGGAAGTCGGTTCAGAAGGCCTATCAGGACGAGCGGCTAGTGCTCGTACTCGGTGCAGGTGTGTCTACAAATTATGGGGTGCCAAACTGGAAGAACCTCTTGCGATACTTGCTCATAGCCTCTATTGAGGAGGCGGAGGACCTGGAACAGGACCCTGATTTGCTCGCGCAGCTATTTACCAAACTCTTTGGATTAAGCCCTTTGGCAGCGGGGAGGTACCTGCAATCATATTACGCTGGGCGTAACCCTGATAAGCACTTCGCCTTTGAAGAAGCGCTGCGCGAGGCCCTATATCTTCACCTTGATCATTCTGTTCCCAATCCGCTCATGCAGGAAATCGTAAACTTCTGTGCAGCTCCTGGTAAAAGCCCCAATCTGGATAGTGTTATCAGCTATAATTATGATGATCTACTGGAGCGATCGCTTTCTCATCTGGATATTTCGGTGCCGCACAAAGCGATCTATGACGCAGGAATGAATCCTGACAGAGGCGAATTGGCGATCTATCATGTGCATGGATTTCTTCCTCAGGATGCAGCTCTCACGGAGAAGAATCGCGTTGCTTTTGGAGAGAATATCTATCATCATCAATACAATGAGATTTATTCCTGGCGCAACATCGTTCAGATTAACAAGTTTCGCGATTATTCTTGCCTATTCGTGGGCATTTCACTGACGGATCCGAATATGAGGCGCTTGCTCGATATCGCTCGTTTGCAAAAAGGAACACCGGATGATTATCATCATATTTTCCGCAAGCGCTACAATGAGTCAGAGATCAATACGCGCCTCGATGTGATGCTTCAGGCCGAACCTGCGTCTGCTAAATTGCTGGATACCATTTCTGAGAATGGAAATATTGCGGCTTCCTTGATCAAGATCGTGGAGCGCTATGAAGAGAAGGATGCAATGTCTTTTGGGGTGAGAACGATTTGGGTAGAAGATTTTGATCAAATCCCCGAGGTGCTTAATACGATTCGAAGAGGCTAATTGGCTTCAAATTAAAAGTGCATAGTAGAGGCGCAAAATTTTGCGCCTCTACTATGCACTTTTAACTCCCAAAGGGTCTAGCCTATTGCCATGCGGCTGCGCTCCATCTTATGGAACTTTACAAAGCTGATCATTTTCTGATTTTCTTCATCCCAAAGGTGGCTGTAGATACACTTTAGGCTTTCTCTGAAACCAATAGTGTTCACATGCTTATTGAAAACTGGATTTTCTGTAGCACACTTTTCCAGATTGTAATTTGGGATTGTAGAGTTGAGGTGGTGGATATGGTGAAAACCGATATTACCTGTCAACCACTGAATAGGGCGGGGGAGTTTGTAGAAGCTTGAACCTTTGATAGAAGCAACCAAAAAGTCCCATTTTCCTTTCCATTCTTTGTACGTGTCTTCGTGTTGATGTTGTACATAGAAGAACCAAATTGCGATAATAGCAAACATGATTACGATTGGAATCTGGACCATGAAGAACTTGCTCCATCCGAGTGCCCAGCCAAGGGTAAGGTAAACTGCTACGAGGGCAACGTTATTGACTACCTGGCTAATACGCCATTTGGCCCAGCCTTTTAGTTTAATCTTAGGAATACGAATCGGCACAAGCATGTACCAGATAGGTCCTATGATAAACATAGCGATCGGGTTGCGAAAGATGCGGTAACTGAGGCGTTTGCCACGAGAAGCCTCGCGGTATTCCTTCACAGTCATGGTATAAATATCACCAATGTCACGCCACTGCTCATCGAGTTGACCATTGTGTGCGTGGTGAACCGCGTGATTCTGAGCCCAGTAGCGATAAGGAATCGTACTAAAGAAGCTGCAAATGAATCCAATGGTATTGTTCCAACCTTTTTTGCTAAGGAAGGATTGGTGACCACAGTCGTGTTGAATAATAAAGATTCGTACCAGGAAAAAGCCGTTAATAACAGCCAAACCAAGTGTTAGCCAATAAGATACTTCAAGGCTGAAGTACATAAGGGTCCATAAGGCCAGGAAAGGGATAAACGTGTTAAAAACCTGTGTCCAGGCCTTTTTTCTGTTCGCCTGACGATACGGAGCAATGATTTTGGACCAGTTCTTCAGGTCCTTTTTAATTTCTTGATCAGTCATTTGATGTATGTGTTACTTTCTCAAAATTCAGATGTAAGGCTTTCTGGGATCGGCCAAAAGTACACATATTATTTTTTTCCTATGATGACAAATGTCTTGCTCCCAAAATGCCAAAAGAACTTACAATTATTGCTATAATACCAACGAGCCAATATCCTTGACTGGAAAGGTTAAACAATTGGAAACAAATGATTAACGCGCTTCCTATAACCCACAGGCTATCCATTACAACAACGCCCACCACAACGTAGCGTGCAATATTTTGTTTAAGCGAAACAACAATTAGAAATACTGCAAAAGCCAACAAACTTGGTCCTATTGACCAAACAAAGTCTTCATAACCGCTTAAGCCCATCCATGCTGAAAGTGAGCGAGTAGCAATCAGGATGTAAATTCCGCAAAGGCCAGAGAATATGGCGTTTGCCTGATAGATTCTTGATAAGGCATTTTTCATGATAGCACATTCTTTTTCACCTGCTCTGCAAGCGCATGATTCATGGCTTCAAATCCGTTTCTTGTTTTTTCTCCGATCATACTCATGAGGGGGCCAGCGAGCATTCCTGAGAACATTTCCTCATGAATGAATTCAGTGTTTCCGTCAGAGTTGGGCTGTAAGTGAAAATGGTGCTCTCCATCGAACAAGCCTTTTACAAAAAGCTTTCCTCTCCATGCAAAGTGTTTTCCAGGCTTCAGTGCGATAATCTCAGGTTTGAATACCTGCTGTTTTTGCCCTTCGATATTGATGGTATTCACGAGCTGGTTGCCTAGCTTGGCTTCGCCCTGAATGCTTGTGATGAAGGGGTTCCATGATGGATATGCTTCAAAATTCATCAACACTTCCCATACCTGTTCCGGGCTTGCATTTAGTGTTATAGCGGTTGTTATTTTTTTCATACTTCAAAAGTGCCAGAACGGATTTAGAATATATTGACTCTGAATGCCATCTGTTGACATCTGGTGCCAAATGCAATTTTTAGTACTTTTGAGCATGAGTTTTAATGGTCGTTTTGTCCTCAGCATTATTCAGTTTGCCGAGCTGCAGGGATTGCCTAAGGCTCCACTTTTGGAGCTGCTTGGACATTCTGAGATGTATTTATGTGCTGAATCTACGCGTGTAGAAAATGAAGACTACGATCGTTTGATGGAGAATATCATCATACAATCAGGCGATGAGCATTTCGGTTTGCATATGGGAAGGCACATGAGCCTTTCGGCTGCAGGGCTTATTTTCCAAATTGTCCAAAGCAGCCGCACGGTCCGTGAAGCATTGCATTATTGTGCTGAATTTGCAGCGCTGGGCTGCAAGTCTTTACCAATAACGATTGAAGACAACCACGACGAAGTTCACCTGATCTTTACGCCCCAGGGAGGCTGGGAAACGCGTTCTCCAGTAAGTCTGGAGCAGACTCTGAATGGCGTGCTGGTATTTTCGTTACGCGAATTCCATAGTCTTACTTTGTACAAACACAATCCATTGGGGATTCACCTCAGTCGTTCTGGAGCAGATGCCGGATACTTGGAAGGAATGTTCGGTTGTCCAGTAGAACTGGCAGCGGAGGACGATCGCATCATACTCAGTAGGGCACAGGTTGACCTTCCTGTCGTAACGAGTGATTACAGACTACTCAATGTACTCGTGCAGTACGCGAATGAAAAGGTGGCGAGTTTGGGTATTGGAGAAAAGGAGTTTTTTTCAAAAGTAAAGACATCGATACTCAACATGGTCAAGCCTCAGTTTCCGACGATCACGCAAGTTGCTGATCAGCTTCAGCTCAGTGTGCGTACGCTTCAGCGCAAGCTGAAAGCTGAGGGATTTACCTTTCAGGATGTCATCGAGCAGCTAAGGCAGGAATTTGCTAAAGACTATTTGTCCAGACCTGAGCTCAGTATAGGAGAAATCGCTTTTCTGCTGAGCTACGCAGAAGCAAGCGCCTTCGTGCGTGCCTTCAAACGATGGACCGGAAAAACGCCAGGCGATTGGAGAAAAGATGCTGTTGCTTAACCAACCTGAATGAAGAACCTCGCCCAGAAGTGAGCACCTTGTTCTTCTACTAAAAGCTCCCAATAGTACGGCTTACTGATATTGCTCATATCGGTCAGGACACTTTTGTTAGGTAGCGATTCAGGTAAGTCAAAACTGATTCCATCAGCGAGTTCTCGTGGACTAACATCCTGATAGTCAGTATGATGAAAGATACGTTTGTATTTTGCACTGCGATTTTTTCCTGAACCTGATTTCACCACAACCTCTTCTACCAAATTCATATGAACGCGATATGCTTGCTTCTCAGAATTTGAGTTTCGGTCTGTAACCTGAACAGATACATTCCCACCTATTTGATAATAATCCAGGTCAAAAATTGCGGTTACTTTTCCATGCTTAAAAACCATCACGCTGGTTCGAATAGTTCTCAGAATAAATGTAATCCATATCCAGTAGACCAACAGGATCCCCAGGCCTATAAAGATTTTTTCCATCAAAGAACTACCGCCTCCATTCCAGTCTGTTTCTAGTCCCTGCTTAAGTCCGCCAGGGAATAAAAAGTCAAATGTCAGTTTGCCCAAAAAAAGGATAAGTGGAATAAGCCAAATAACCATCAGGGCATTTCGAATAGCACGGTTGCTATTGCTGAAAGATTGCTCTCGGCCTCTTTGTGTGCGCGGTGGAAACAGTTGGGTAAAAACAGCAAATCCGAGGAAGCTCACGAAGGTCATCAACGCGATAACCCAAAGGGTTTCAAGATCGAATGACAGCCCGTTTGCAAAACGAGGTGCCATCTGAATCGCCATAATGATGAAGATCGAAATTGGGATCAGCGCGATAAAAAGCATAAGCGCTTTCCCAAGTTTGTTGTTTCCCAAACGGCTGATAATCAATCGATTGTCTTGATCTGTATCCTTTGTTGTTGAGTTTCGGTTTGGCATGTTCCTGATCGGGATATTAGATCTGCTTCTTTAAATTGAGCTGTCGATATTCTCCTGGAGTAAAAGAGGTACGCTCGCGAAAAAAACGATTTAGATTGGAAGGCTCGGAAAAGCTCAGCTCATGACTAATTTCTGAAATGCTCTTTTCGCTGTACAGTAATTCGCGTTTAATCTCTACAACCAATCGGTCCTTAATAAGCTCTGAGCTGCTTTTTCCAAAGTGAATTTTCAGGGTTTTGTTAAGATGCGATTTGCTCACCTGAAGGTAATCGGCATACTGCGCAACATTATGTTCTTTACGAATATGTAATTCCAGGTAGCGACGAAATTTGAGGGTCAGGTGATCTTTGAAAAATGTGCTTCTAAGGTCAAAAGCATTTTTATACGCTCGATTTAACTGAATCAAAATATAATAAAGCTGCGCTCTCAAAAGGTGATCGCTATCCTCCTGGAGATTAGGTAGTTCATTTCTCACCTCCTGAAATTTGTCCAGAAGATTTTGCGCAAAATCGTCGGAAGCTTGGATATAAGATGGATTGTCGATGTCATAGAAATAGTGAAACCGATACAAGAAGAGCGCATCGTTGAAAAAACGGGCAATAAATTCTTCTTCAAAAATGAGAAAATACCCGTCTATTTCTTCTTCTATAACTTCCCAAAATCGATATCTATTGGGTGGCAACAGGAGAATCGTTCCCGGTTGGAAGGGTACTTCTTCCTGATCTAGTTTGAAGACTCCTTTCCCTTTTGTCAGAATAATAATCTCATGGAAATCAGTAAGAAAAGGCTTTCTGTCAGTGACAAAATCTTCTGTATAGGTTATCCTGCCGCAATCGATCAGCAGTTCTCTTCCGTATTTCGTTTTGTCAAACTTGAACTCCATGGAGCCCAAAGGTACTATTTACTCTTTCACAAAACGCTTCAATGCCACGCTTTCTGATGTAAGAATCCTGATGGTGTAAATGCCTGAGCTAAGCGACGCAACATTGATCGAGGTGCGAGCTTCAATATGATGCAATACGACCTTTCCAAGATTATCCAGAATATCGACTTGCTCGATGGCTATGTTTGCAGGTGCGTGCAGTCGGACTGATTGTTGGGCTGGATTAGGGAAAAGCTGAATGCGGTTCGCGAGCTGCTCATCGTTGATGGAAGTATTGGTGTATTGTGCTTCGATAAAGTTGAAGCATTCCATCATTTCGGCAGGATACGTAGGAAAAGCAACGGTGTGCCCTACGCCTGGAACTTCATTCAAAAGTGAAACGCCATTGTTATTCTGAATGGCATTGTGGATGGTACGTGAGACATTTAGAAAATTAGCGTTGTCGTTCAGGCCGATGCAGATGCAGGCTGGGGGAAAGTTGGCAATGTCCCCATAATCAGGTTCCAACTGGCTATTGGAGCCCGCAGCAAAGGGAATCACACCACGTAAATTCGGAATAGGGCCGTTATCAGTATCCATCGAAACGATGGTCGCATGGCGCCCTCCAAATGACAAGCCAGTCAGATAGACAAACTCCGGATCAATATTATACTGCGCAGTTACGGTATCGAGTGTGTATTGGAAAAGCTGCTTGGTCAAGCCTTCCTGGCTATTGAAGTGGCTGATGTTTTCTGGACAAATAACAATCGCTCCGATGCTGTCACTTAAAAATGCAAGCTGGTCCCTGAACTGGCCTGCGTCGCGATGTGGCCCACCACGAAAACCGATAACCAGTTTGTATTGCTGGGTGCTATCATAGCTTGCCGGAACATGGTAATACAGGGTTCTGGTAAAGGTATAGTCAGGCTCCGCAAAATTGATGCTTTGTTGGAAGTTGCCTGTCATCTGCGCAGAAAGCGCAAGTGCGACGAACGAAAAGGAAAGGCTAAGTAGCAGTTTTTTCATGACCTAAATTCTGATTTCTCCGAAGATAGGAACCTTCCTGCCTACAATCCCAACGCCGCTCTCCGTTTGTCAATTGAACTACTTATTCGATCAAAAAAGTCTTTATCTAGACCATCTATTTTTGAAACATCCCAAATGCGATGCAGGTATCCAAAAACGAGTAAATCGCGGTAAAGCAAAAAGGTCGGAACCCAGTTCAATTCGCTGGAATCCAGCCAGTTATGACTTTGGTAGCCCTTGCAAAAATGTAACATAAATCGCTCCTCAAAATCAACTTCATCTCGAGTATGAGCGTGCATAAGCGCATAATACAAGACGGTCGCCACATCATTCATGTACCAGTTTTGACAAGCCATTTCAAAGTCAAAAAAATAGGGATCTCCATCATCTTCAGACATCAGGTAATTACCGTGATGGAGATCGTAATGAACCACACCATAGTTTATGCCACTTGCAGGAAAATCCTGGATCGTCTCTGAGAGCGTTTGAAATAGTTCAGGCAACTTGCGATCGTCGGCTGGCAAAAGTGGGATCACATAACTTTTCGGAGTTTCGTTCCAATGTTTGTGAAGTCGTGCCGAAGGATACTGCTTGGATGCCGCATGCATCTTGCCAACAAGAAATCCCAGATTATGAAAATGCGCATTGTCCCACTGCTCGTTTGATATTTTGGTACCAATAATCTTATCTAAACAAACAGCCGTCAACTGCTCGTCGCCGGCAGATACCTGCTCTGTCAAACGATCATGAATGGAAAGCTTACAGCGAGCGACGGGGAGCTTTTTTGTAACCAAAAACTGCATCCAGTCGACTTCAGCCTTTACCTCATCTTCCTGGCGTTCCTGTGGATGTGTCAGTCTTAGTATATAATCGCCACAATCATAAACCAGGTTGCTGTACGATCGGATTAGAGTAGCCTGCTCGTAGTTGAGCTGAAAAGCATCACATGCTTCTTTTAGAATGGCCGGACGATCATAGTCGAGGAGATTCATAGTTTGCTGAACATTGGCAAAAGAAATTACAATCCTTCCAACCACCGCAAAAATCGTGACGATTTTGCTTTACTGACGACGATGATCTCGTCAAAAGGGATTTTTGGTTTGATAATTAACTTCCGTGCAAAATATGGAGAGACTGAATGAATTGAAACTTTATTGACCAAACATTGCCGATTTGCACGAAAAAAATCATTCCCCAATATCTTTTCCAGACTATCCATGCTTTTGTTAATCATATAGGATCGATGATCCAGGGTGTGAACATAAACCAGATCGCTTTGTAGTGCTACAAGCGCAATGCTTTTTACATCCAGCGGAATCATATTTTCACCCTGATGCACCAGCAATGTTGAAATATTCCTTGCTGTGGTTTTTTCCATAGCATTTAACAAAGCTCGAATGTTAACCTGAGTATCATGTTGAGGCTTTTGCAAAGATTGATATTTAGAGATTGTCTTATTGATAGCTTCTTCATCAAAAGGTTTTAGGATATAATCGATACCATTGGCGCGGAAAGCATCCAGGGCATAGTGGTCAAATGCTGTGCAAAAAATGACAGGAGTCACGCATTCCAACTGCTTGAATATTTCGAAGCTCAGGCCATCTGTTAGTTGAATATCGGAGAAAAATAAGTCGGGTAGGGGAGCGGTTTCAAAATATGTTAAGGCTTCTCGGATCGAGCCCAGTTTCTGCTGTATAGACCATGTAGGGCTTTGAACAGAAATCAGTCGGGATAGCTCGGTTGCCATCAATGGCTCATCTTCGATTATGACGACATTCATAACGTTTCTGAATAAGATTTATCGGGCTTGGTACTTACCCTAACAGCGAAAAAGCCTGCTTGCTGGTTGTTTAATATGCGTGGGAGAGGCATGTCGAGCAACTTGTATCGTTGGGTGAGATTCTGTAAACCTGTGCCTGTTGAGGCGTTAGGTTCAAACTTGGGTATCAAATTGTTTTTC
Organism: Bacteroidia bacterium; assembly: GCA_045106685.1. Lineage (GTDB taxonomy): Bacteria > Bacteroidota > Bacteroidia > J057 > J057 > JAUIGE01. The sequence goes on from JBGCFB010000257.1 coordinate 10,562, forward strand.
ATTTCAATTCTACCTTCTTCCAGAAAATTCAGGCTAATATGAAGCGGGTTTTGCTGATTAAAACCATTGTGGTTAATCGCATTTTCAGCAAGCATTTGAAGGGTGAAAACAGGCAACCTGGACCCTTTTCTGATATTTTCCGGAATATTGATTGTGTATCCTAATCCATTCTGGAAACGAACCTGCTGCAATTCCATATAGTCTGTAAAAAGCGAAATCTCTTCCTCTATATATGCAGTATCCTGATCAGCGCTTTGAATTGATTTTCGCAAAAAATTAGAAAGCCTACTTACATATTGTTGTGCAAGATCGGTATTGGAGGGAATCAATATTTTGAGTGTGCCCAGCGCATTAAACAAAAAGTGCGGATGTATATGGTTTTTTAGGTGCTTTTGGCTGGCTACCAGATTGGCCACTTCCAGGTAAGCCTTGTCTAGTTCCAGTTGTGATTTTTTGCTTCGCGTAATGACCAAGTCAATCAAGATCAGAATAATCGTATTGTTTGCAATACTCGCAATAAAGGGGAGAAAAACAGATTTTGGAGCATGAATTGGACGGTTGTCTTCATGAAGGAATTGAACGATTGCCACAATAATCAATACGAAGCAAAATGACAGAACGTAACGCAAAAAGGGCTTCCAGGTATTTTGGGGCTTATTTTCCAGATAAATAAGCGCAATATTGATTTTCCAAAAAATTGAAGTTACCAAGGTAATAGCTCCAATCCCGGCGATAATTTCATATGGCTTCAAAAATGTAGGGCCAGCCCAATCTGGGTTTATGCTTCTAAAAGCATTTATGAGAATATACACTTGGGAAAAGCTCAGTAAACCCATTAAGGGGGAAGTGATCAGGGCTGTTTTTATGAGCGGATATTTGAAAGGAAAAGTCACATGTAAAGATTAGCATTTTTTAAATAAAGAGGAGGGTACTTGCCTGACTTTCGCCCTGCAAGTACCCTTTCCACCCTCATTGTTAACACTTATTCTACAATAATCACTTGCTTACTTGAGCTTGATGCACTGAAATATCCCAGTGCCCCATGAGTCCAGTTCGAGTTCGGATTACCTGGGGCAGCAGTGCCTGCATTGGGCCCCTGTGCATTTGCGACGATATCGGTGAGCGAGTCGAAGTAGCCAAAAGACTGTTCATCGAAGTGAATGAGCGCTATTTCCACTGTATCTCCTGCATCAAAGACGGTCTGAAATAGTGGGAGATGTGCTTCTCCGCCGTTAAACAGTCGATCATCTGTCACACGAAGATCGTCTCCCGTATTTTGTAAACTGCCGTTGATGCTATTTTTGATTCGATAGTAATTCGTAACCGCTGGATCATCCTGAAAATTGATGAAGAGCTGAAAGCCCGGCTCAATCGGTCCGCCGCCGCTCTGGTATTCCAGCTCCAGTGCACTGATTGTAACTGCTTCAGGCAGGTAGCTTTTAGCTTCATATACTTCGCCATCAATGTTTACTCTGAGCGAGTAGGTTTGATCTACGGCTGGCTGAATATTGGCGCGATATCGCCCGTCTCCAACTGGAGACAGGAGGGTTTCTGTACCTGCGGCATCCTGAAGCACTACCGTGGCATTATCAATAGGATCTTGAACACCTGCATCAAAATAGTCGGCCGTCTCTGAGACCTGTACTTCAAAAACTGTTTTGCTGGCTTCAAGACTTGCTTCGATTACGATTTGTGGAGCCTCCGAATTCAGGTCTATGTCGATTACTTCTTCACAGCTTGCTAGCGCAAGGCCGAGTATGATAATGCCCGTAAGGCGTATGCAATACTTTAGCATGATGGATTAGAATTTAAAGTTGTAAGAAAATGAAGGAATGGCTTTGAAAAGCGCAAGTCGAACCGCTTCTGTAACATTAGGATTGCTCTCACTTTGTTGGAAATTGATGGAGTAAGCATTCTCTCTGCCGTAGGCATTGTAAAGCGAGAATGTCCAACTGGATTCAAACTTTTCGGTCTTCTTTTTGAGCCAGGTTACTCCAAGGTCGAGCCTGTGATAATCCGGCATGCGGTAGCCATTGCGCTCAGTATAATATGGAACTACGACACCGTCGACTTCGTAGCGACCGGAAGGAAAGGTAACCGCATCGCCGGTGTTGTAGACGAAGTTGGCCGAGAGTTTAATCTTGGGGCTCAGGTCATACATCGCCACAATGGCGAGGTCATGGATTCGGTCCTGACGCGCTGAAAACCATTCTCCGTTATTGATTTCGTCAAACTGACGCAGTGTACGTGATAAGGTATAACTAACCCATCCCGTTAGCCGTCCTGAAGTCTTTTTTACATAAAACTCAGCACCATACGCTTTCCCTTTTCCATATACCAGATCCCCTTCCAGGTTTTGGTTAAAGAAGACATCCGCGCCATTGCGGTAGTCGATGGTATTCTGCATGTCTTTGTAATACACCTCCACCGAAGTTTCGAACTTGTTATCTCCAAAGTTGCGGAAGTAACCAAGCGAGATTTGATCTGCGATTTGGGGTTTCACATTGTTGGTGCTGGGAATCCAGACATCAGTAGGCGTGGAGCTGGTTGCATTTGATAGCAGGTGGATGTATTGATAATTCCGGTTGTAGCCGAGCTTAATACTGCTCTTTTCGTCTATCCCGTAGTTGGCGGCGAGACGAGGCTCCAAGCCGCCGTAATACTGAATAGATTCGCCCTTTTCAAACTGGGTTTCACCTGTAAGGCGCCCCAGATTATCATACGTATAGGCTGTCCCTTCTCCAGTATAATTGAAAAATGAATATCGCAAGCCGTAATTGAGCCTAAGGCGTGATCCTATTTTCTGAGCATTCTGGATATATACGGCCCCTTCAATGCTGTTTTTGGGCTCTGCATCTTCTGCAGTAAGGCCCGTTTCCTCTCCTGCAAGCAGATTGCCTGGCTCAATCCGATGGTGAATCAGGTTGTAGCCAAACTTCATGGTGTTATTATTATTGAGGAAAAGCGAGTAATCCTGTTTGAAATTCCAGTCACGAATGACGGATTCCAAACCAAGTGATTCAGCGCCTTGCCCAAATTCAAACTTGTAGTCGTAATTACTGTAAATGAGTGAGGTATTGGAAAATAGCTTGTCAGAAAAAAGGTGATTCCAACGGAGTGTTCCAGTCGTATTTCCCCAGTTAAAACCAAAATCATCTCCAAAACCGAAAACATCCCTTCCAAAGTAGCCTGAAATGTATATTCGATCTTTTTGGCCAAGCTGATAGTTGGCCTTCATATTCAAATCATAGAAATAAAGCTTGCTTCCATTAATGGTTTCATCATTGGATAAGCCTAGAAAAAGGTCGGCATAGGTTCTTCTTCCAGAAATCATAAAAGAGCCTTTCTCCTTCACAATAGGCGCTTCTACAGTCAATCTGGATGAAATAAGCCCAATGCCTCCGGTAACATCGAGGTCTTTATTATTACCTTCTTTCATACTAATATCCATGACAGAGGAAGTCCGGCCACCGTATTCAGGCATCATGCCGCCTTTGTACACGGTTACATCACGCAGGGCATCTGAATTAAATACGGAGAAGAAGCCCAGCAAATGAGAAGGGTTATATACAGGAGCTTCATCGAGGAGAATCAGGTTTTGATCCAAACCACCGCCACGTACATAAAAGCCAGAGTTTCCTTCACCGGCAGCTTTGACGCCGGGAGTTAATTGCACGACTTTTAATATGTCGCGCTCGCCCATCAGAACTGGAATATTCTCTACTTCACTCAGCTTGAGTCTCGTTACACTGCCTTCATTACTGGTGATATTTTGATCCTTTTTTTCAGCATAAAGTACCACCTCATCCAATGCTGTTTCGCTTTCGCCCAGCTCAATATTCAGCTTCAAACTCTCCTGAAGATCTATTTCTTTTTTTATACTGGAATAGCCTACAAACTGATAGATCAAGGTATGAGTACCTACAGGAAGGCTGAGTGAATAAAAACCATAGTCATTGGCTATCACGCCAGTTCCAGGCATATCCTGAACGAAAACGGTCGTTCCAGGAAGTATTTCGCCAGTCTTGGCGTCCTTGATCGTGCCACTTACCTGAGCTTTCTTGTTTTGCGAAAAAGCTGCTAATGGAAGTAAGCATATTAGAAAAATGAATGTCGTTCGCATATATTTTGAGGGATATAAAATGGATTCCTCAAAATAAACGCCTTGCGAACCCTGGCGTTAGTTGGCGGGCAGCGAAGCGGGCATATTAGCTGATAAGGCAGGCAGGATATATAAAAAGTCTTCGCTCTCCCAGGTTTTGAGGAGCAAAGATCAGTTGTCAAATATCAAAAGCGAGTACGTATTAAAACCCTTTCAGCCATTCTTTAAATGCAGCTGAACGCTCAGAACTTGTGATCGCATCGAATGTTGCAGGGGGGTTGAGTTCGAGTTTTACACGTGCCTTGGTGTAAGTGTACATCTCTTTGATAGCACCGTAATTCACAATGATTGAGCGGTGAATGCGAAAGAAGCGACGTGTATCAACCATTTCTTCGATCTGATCGAGCGTATAATCGATACCGTAATTTTTGCCTTCAAAGGTGCGCATCAGCGTTGTTTTGGCTTCTGTATAGAAGTAGGCCACATCATTGAGGTCGATAGCCTTGAGCTTGCCTCCAAAGCGGAGGACAATCCGCTGAGACTCTGACTGAGCATTTTGTAAATCGACGACTGCCTTTGCAAGCGCCTGATAGTCGATTGCACTCACATCAGGGCTGCCGGTGCTACTGCGCAGCGTATCCAGCTTATCTAACGCTTTTGATAACTCGGCTGCCTTTACTGGCTTGAGCAGGTAGTCGATGCTGTTCACTTTGAATCCCTGGATCGCATATTCATCATACGCTGTAATGAAGATTACAGGGACTTTGACTTCTACTTCTTCAAAAATATCGAAGGATGACCCATCTGCCAGATGAATATCCAGAAGCATAAGGTCGGGCTGCTCTTTATCTTTGAGATATGCGACTGCGTCACGCACAGTATCAAGTTCACCTACGATGTTGGCATCAGGGCGAATTTCTTTGAGCAAGCGCTTAAGCCTGTTGGCGGCTGGGAGTTCGTCTTCGATGATCAGTACATTCATATTGCAGTGATTGACTTGTTTAGCAAAGGGATTTTTACTGTAAAGTAAGATTCATTTTCCTCTACCTCTATTTGTTTGTCCGTGAGAACCTCAAATCGACTTCTAATGTTATGCAAACCTGTTCCAGTAGATGCTGCAGGCTTACGTCTGACTTGCAAGTTATTTCTTACGATCAATTTTTCCTCGTTTTCTATAAATACTTCTATCGTTAAAGGAAGTGCTTTGGATGCCTCGTTGTGTTTAATGGCATTTTCTACCAATAGCTGAATCGTCAAGGGAGGAATTCTATAGCCATTAGAGTTTACATCAATTTTAAGGCGCAAATTATCACCAAATCGAGGTTTTTGTAACTGGAAAAAGTCTTTGGTAATGTCTATTTCTTCGCCCAGGCTTATAACCGTTTGGTGGCGATGAGTAAGAACATTTCGAAATAAGTCCGACAAGCGCTCAATATAGGATACGGCTTCCTTCTTATGGTTTTCTTCTACCAAGTCGAGGAGCGTATTCAGGCTGTTAAACAGGAAGTGAGGATTGATTTGCTGGCGCAAAGTCTCCAACTGAAAGCTGATTTTCTCCTGTTCCAGCTTGGCTATTTTTCGCAAACGCTTTTCCCTCAAATCCACTAAAAACCAAATAAGAAATATGAGCAATATGATCACCGCGATGATAAACCATAAGGTTTTCCACCAGGGTTTGCGGATCGTAAAGGTGTATTGAATTGTATTGCTTTGCGAAAAGTCATAATGACTAGCTGCCTGTAATTCAAAAGTATAGGTGCCAGGTGGAAGTTTTGGGTAAACCGCAAGTTCGTCCATCGAGGCGATCCAGTCCACATCATAGCCGCTCAGGCGGTAGCGATAGGTGACAGATTTTGGGTGCTGGTACCAAAGGCTGTAAAAGCTGAATGAGAGATGGTTCTCGTGATAGGCGAGTGCTGCGGGATTTCGGTCTCCCATAGGTTCCAGCAGAATATTGGCTGTAGTCAGCTTGGCTATAGGGGCGGTTCTTTGTTGCTTGCTTATAGGCCAAACGCAGAGGACCTGCGTACCTGCAGCAATCCAGATATTGCCGTTTTTATCCGTTGTGCTGGCATTAAGATTATGATCGATCGCGCCTTGAAAATGTTCACGATCATAGTAAAGCCTGGCTTGCCCTTCGGGTCCATACCATACGCACCCATTTTCTCCGATAGCGAGCACATTGCCTTGTATATCGCCTTCCAGGCCAGTGTAGGGCTGCTTATCAGCTTCCTTGACTATGGAGAAGTCGGTGTCATCCTGTCGCAACAATATTCCACTTTCGCTTGCTGCCCAGATCGCGTTTCCAGCAGATTGGTAGATGGCATACATTGACTCGCCTTTAGTTTTTCCAATCCTTGTCGCTTCTCCTCCTTCTAAAAAGAAAAGTCCTTTTCCGTCTGCTCCAACCCATAATCCTCCGCGCCTGTCAGGCATAGCCTGATACAGATAGTTTTGGGGAAGGCTATCGATTTGTTCAAAAGTGGCAATCTTTAAATTTGATTTTTTTATCGCAACCAGGCCTCCAAGAGTCGCCAGCCAGACTGAGTCCAGATCACTAACAATCGAAAGGATATTATTATCAGGAAGGCCGTTTTGTTGATCGATTAAATTCCAATTGCTTTTGTTTGAATTACTTACCCATAAGCCAGTTCCAAAACTTCCTGCCCAAACAGAGCCTTCTTCAATAGCGATGCTTATGATATGAGCCGGTTCTGGAAGCGGAGCAGGTTCCCAGCCTTTTGCAAAAGATTTCCATGTAAAAAGCCCTTCTTCACCGCCCACCCACAAATGCCCTTCTTCATCCAACGCGATGGACTGCGCGCGCACTGTCGATACAGGCAAGGACTCGATCGGGGTAAATATCCGTTTTATGTTGCCTCCTTTATCACTAGTCCACAGATTTCGCTCTTTATCGAGGTACAAAGTGTTGGCAGATATACCCTTTAGGCAAGGAAAGGCTTCTTTTTCATATACCCTGATAATCCCTTTTTCATTGGTCGCTACCCAAATGCGACCTTGTTGTCCCAGGGCGATTCGCTCGATATTACCCCAGGTCCAGGTCTCGGTAACAGATTCGAAGCGGTCTTTTTCTGGAGAAAATTTGCCCAATCCATCCTCAAAACCTGCTGCAAAAACGTCCCCATTTACGCTGGTTTTTACATCCATGCAGATAATATCAGGAAGGCCATCCTGAACGGTATAAAGACGCAAATCGAATGTGTCTGCATGGAACCGAATGGCCGCAAGGCCTGCATCGGTTGCTACCCAAAGACGATTCGTATGGTCTAGACTCAGCGCGTAAATTTGTTCGTCGAGTTGCCAGTGTCGAATAGGCTGGACCTGACTTCCACTTACATAATAAATTCCTGCTCCAAATGTGCCAGCGATAATTTCATCTGCTGTAAAAGCGATGATGCTTGAAATTCTGAAGTCGAGGATAGAATCGCTTTTGTGGACCAGTTGCCACTGTTCCTGATGGTATCGCCATATATCACCTTTTGCAGTGCCGACCCAGCGCGTACCACTACTATCGTGCGCGATAGCACTTACAGCGCCAAAGCCTCCCGTATCAGCAGGCATGATTTCGAGCCAGTGTTTTCCACTGAAAGAAAACAGACCTTGCTCAGTACCAGCCCACAGAATACTACCAGGTAGCTGATCAAAAACATTTATTGTTCCTCCGGGGCATTCGGGAACAGCGTGAGCATATGGACATTGGCTTTGAAGCAGATTGATGCTTATCGTGAGCAGCATCAGAAACCCATATTGCCTAAAAGCATTCATTCTTTTGGGGTTAACTGCGCGTCAATTTCAATGTCTATTTCACTAGCGATCTTCTGGTTGACAATCGTAGGTACCGTAATGCCATGCTCCTGTATTGAAATAGTAAAAGAAGAGCTCAGGTGGATACCGGTTTTGTCTACAACAAGATTTCCATAGATGATGCGGTCTTTTTTGACACCATGAATATCCAGCGTGCCTTTGGCACGGACCGGGTATGTCCCAAATGTTGTGATCGGCGTTTTGCTAATGAGTTTTCCGTTGAAAACTCCTTTTGGATAGCGAGTCGTTTCAAGAAATTTTTCCTGAAAGTGCTCTTTTTGTAAACGCCCTTGAAAGCCTTGGAAACTATTCATTGATACTGAAAATGCCAGCTTATTTTTACTTAGGTCGATTATTCCATAAAGCTTTTTAGACTCAGCCTTGATTAATTCAAGGGGTGCGTCTGAAGTGAAGCTTATGTTACCGTTACGAGTGATGAATGTTGTGGGTAAATCCTCCCCCTGTGGATGGTTCCACGAGAGGAAAAAAATGAGAATCAAGCCTAAAACACTCAGTCGTTGCATAATCTAGTAGCCGCTGTCTTCTTTGGGTTTCTTTCTATCTATCAGGTTAAAGGTACGGTGAATATTGAAACCAAAGTGAATATCACCATTGCCCCACTGTCCGGTTGATTGTGTGATGAACAAATTTTCAGTCATCGCACGGGTGTTTGAAAACACCAACTGGAATACGTGGCCACCTGTTTCAATGTCAAATCCAACGGTGAGATTATTGGTAACGTCAGCCGAAGTAAATGGACTTAGTAGGTGGAAATACTCAACGTTGATACTGGTACTTTTAGTGAGTTTGTACCTTCCTGCAAGACCCAGGGCGCCTACATCATTAGGATCGCTTGCGGCATTTACAAGATTGAGGTGTACAAGGGTAGGAGTGATTTGTAGGGAAAATCGGTCACTGAATTTGCGCGCAAACATCATCTGGTAGAAGTAGGATACTTTATCAGAAAACTTATTCTCACGTGCTGGGTCTGGAAATGGTGTTGTGAAAATGGCTGATCCTACGAGGCCGGTAATACTGATCGGAAAGGCCTTTTCGCCAGATGCCTGACGCAGCAATTTTGCTTTGACATAGCCATCGTATGTTTTTTGAATATTACTACGACCTACTCCAATCGTAATACGATCGGTAAGACCCATCGCAAGTCCGATGCGCATATTGGCCTGATCGAGACCAAACAGGTTATTAATGCCAGTATTGATGCGACCAAATCGGTGAGAAATCACCATATCCAGCTCGCCATGAGCCGAGGTCTCAATACTATGTGAATTGGCAATGCGAGAGCTTTTGAAGGTGGCAAAAGCATAGTCTGTAGTAGGCTCTTCAAGCCCCTCAAGCATGTCGAGAAGGTCCTCCTCCTCATCTTGAGCAGTAGCAATAAACGGAGCTTGAAAAGCAAAAAAGGCGGCAATGGCAATCAGGTAAAAACGCATAGTGGTATGTGGTTTAATCATTAGATCATTATTCATTCAATCATTCATCAACTGGAAATGAAAATATGATCCCCACAAATATGCGATATCCCCGGACATTGTACCTGCCTTCTTTTTTGGTAAAGGAAAAATGCAGGACTAAAGCGGAAAAAAAATGTTCCGACTGCTATTCTACTACTTCCACACCTTTCCAAAAAGCGACATAACCTTTGATGTGTTTGGCCATTTCACTCGTCTCAGGATAAAACCATGCTGCATCTTCATTGGTCTTTCCGTTTACGTCGACTGTGTAATAGGAAGCCGTTCCTTTCCAAGGGCAGACAGTATGCGTGTCGCTTGTTTTGAAAAAGTCTTTGTTGATCGCGTCAGCAGGGAAATAGTGATTTCCTTCTACTACCAGTGTGTTGTCGCTTTCGGCGATTACTTCGCCATTCCAGATTGCTTTCATGTTATGAGATTTTGTTTTGAGTTATGGGTTGGGAGTTGTGAGTTTTTTTGAGAGAAAAGATGGCCTGATTATTCAAAAGACACTCTTATCATCTGAGCAAAAAAGAACTCAAAACCAATTAGGTAAAAAAGTTTATTTAAAAACTCCTTCGTAGCCATTTAGTTTTCCTTCAAGATACCGATACCCTGAAGCTCTAAAAAAGCCAAGAGCACCATTACTCAGGTTTGTTGGAAGGTTCGCTGGCGGCGCGCCAAAAGGGCTTCCAGATCCATTCTGCTGCACAATAGCAAAATAATAATCATACGCTTCCTCCGTCATCGTGTAAAAGGCCAATTTTGCCACATTACCTGAGTCTAGTGGAAAAGGAACCAGAAACCCTGGAATATAAGCTCCTTGTGCAAAACGGTCATCAAAAATTAGATAAGGCAGCGCCCCATCAGTATATAAGGTGTCGTTCTGCAAAAGTTGAGTGAGATAAAAATCCTTTGAACTTCCATCATCCTGTGCATAGAAACGAAGATAATATCCAGCCTCAGGAACTGCTGTCAGATCATCGACATATCGGTATAATACAGAATCAAGACGCCCCACAGGAGGGAGTTTACTTGTTGCTCCATATTCTTCTCCATTGATACTGACAGAGAGCGTGTAGGTATTACCTTCCTTTCCTATGATTTGGTTGGTTTGATACAAACCCGGCTCATTCATCACAAGTGTTTCTGTAAACCCCGCTTCAGCGTCTGTGATGGTAACCACGGCGTCTACTGCCGGTTCGGCCGCAGCAGTGTCGCCAAACTGATTGAGCCAGGTAAGCTGCACATCATGCGGACCTTCGCTATCAGTGATTAGTCCTTCTATGACCAGCCGTTGATCTGCTTGCCTCAGTGGAATATCGATTGGTTCCTCACAGGCTGCAAGTATGATAAACGCGATGATGATATAAATAAAATGCTGTGTTTTCATAGTTTTAAAATTCAAAATTATACGTCACACTTGGTACCCATCGGAAGAGGTACACCTTCACGAGTTCGTTCGTACGTTCAGGGTCAGTATTGCTACCTGCCAGTACCGCAAAAGCATTTTTTCGACCATAAGCATTATACAAAGAGAAGTTCCACGAACCATTCCATCTTCGGCCTTCTTTGGGCTTGCTGTCGATGGTGTAACTCAGGTCCATGCGGTGATAGTCCGGGAGGCGATAACCGTTACGCTCCGAGACAAAGTTGATCGTCTGACCGCTGATCATATATTGGCCGGCAGGAAGGGTGATTGGGACGCCGGTGTAGTAAACAAAATTGGCGGAGAGCACGGCGCGCTTACTGGCTTGCCAGGAAGCAACTACTGAAATATCATGCCTCCGGTCGCTGTTCGCGCTGTAGGTGTTGCCATCATTTACGCCATCGATGGTGCGCGTCGCGCGCGAGAGTGTATAGCTAAGCTGACCAGTCAGGCGGCCCTTTTTCTTTTGGATCATGGTCTCGAGGCCGTAGGCTTCGCCTTCCCCAAAACGAAATTCACCTTCGATATCTTCATTCAGAAAAAGGATCGCTCCATCACGAAAGTCAAATTGGTTTTGGAGCGTTTTGTAATAAACCTCAGCAGAAAACTCATAGGTGTTATCCGCAAAGTTTTGGAACCATCCCAACGCCACCTGATCAGCGATCTCAGGCTTCACGCGGGCACTACTCGGCACCCAAATATCCCATGGGAAAGCCGCGGTTGAATTGGTCGCGAGGTGGAGATATTGATAGGTGCGATTGTAAGAAGCTTTGATGGACGAATGTGTCCCAGCAAGCCAGCGTACGCTCAGACGAGGCTCCCAGCCTTGATAGCTGTTGAATATTTCGCCTGCATCTCTCACCACCGAATCAACGGGCGTGATCCGGTCCTCACCAAAGGTGTATGTCTTGTATGGGCCTACATTAGCAAAATAAGAATAGCGCAAGCCATAGTTTATCAAGAGCCTGTCGCTTACATCATGTTCGCCACTAATATAAAGCCCCCCTTCGAGTGAGCGCTGGTCTGGAATGTCAACTTGTGTATAAAAGCTCGCGCTATCAGCAGGAACAAATCGACCGGGTGTGAATAAGTGACGAGTTATCTGACCTCCATAGCGTAAGCGAAGATTGTTACTGGCAAAATGAGTGAAATCGAGTTTAAGGCTGAGGTCAGCAATGCTGGATTGGTACCTGAAATTATCGCCATCACCACGGTCCAGGTCAAAGCCATAATCAAAGTCACTGTAGATGAGGGTGGTGTTTAGGAAGAGCTTGTCATTAAAAAGGTGATTCCAGCGAAGGGTCGCAGTTTGGTTTCCCCAGTCATTGGCAAATCGATCCTGGAAATTGAATTTGTCTTTGCCAAAATAGCCGCTCAGGAAGATGCGGTCCTTATCGCTAAAGCGATAATTCGCTTTAGCATTGAAGTCATAAAAGAAAAGCTGATTGTTTCTGATTTGAGGATCATTTGAAAGTAAAAGAAACAAATCGGCATAGGTCCTTCTGCCCGAAAATAGAAAGGAACCTCGCTCCTTTACCAATGGCCCCTGGACGCTTAATCTAGATGAAATCAAGCCACTGCCGCCCGTGGCGTGAAACTCCTTATCGTTTCCCTCCTTCATGCGAAGATCAAGAACAGAAGAAAGCCTGCCTCCATATCGAGCCGGAATGCCACCTTTATAAAGCGTTACATCATCTTTCAGCGCATCTGCATTAAAAACAGAGAAGAAACCCAGAAGGTGAGAGGCGTTATACACCGTGGCTTCATCCAGCAAAATCAGGTTCTGGTCTGCGCCGCCGCCACGTACAAAATAGCCCGTGATACCTTCACCAACCGCCGATACTCCAGGCAAGAGCTGAATGGCGCGGATGACGTCATATTCTCCCATTAATACAGGTTGGACCTTGAGCTGAGCGATGCTGATTTTGGCGGTGCTCATCTGCACATCTTTCACATTCGCGTCCTCGCGTTCACCAGTGATTTCTACCGTCTCTGAGGTAAAGGGTGCCAATTCGAAATTGAGTGAACTGTCCTTAGAAAGAAAAGCTAACAGTGTTATTTGCTGGTAAGAAGGAAATCTTACGATTACTTCATGTTCTCCGACGGGCAGGTCAAGTGCATAGAAGCCATACTCATTGGAGTAGGTGCCTTTCTGCAAGGCTGGGACTAGGATTGTGGCGTTAATAAGCTCTTCTCCAGAGCTTGCATCACGGACATAACCGGACAGCGTTGCCGTTGATTGGGCGATGCCTACGCTAGCTGAAATCAGAATCAGCAGCAAGAGCATCGTTCGAGATATAAGGTTCATTTAGGGCTGGTTTTATACTTGGCGTTTTATACCATACCTGCCTTTCTTTTGTTTGTACTGTTTGTTGAAAAAAAGCCCCTTTTCATTGAAAAATGAGATGATTTTTGGTAGTAGAGACCTTACATGCAAGGTCTCTACTACCTCCGCAGTCTGAAAGGAGCGAAAATCGTGGTGGCTGAGCGGAGTCGAAGCCACCGAATATTGCCTTTGGCAGTGTTCCCTTCGACTTCGCTCAGGGAACGGGTGGTTGTTTCTTGAGTCGAGCTTTTCGCTAACCTTATTATAATGAGAAATCCGAAATCAGACCTTTATAGAAAAGCCACCTCTAAAACGTCAGCTGATACATCGCCACGCCAGCCGCCACACTTACATTGAGGCTATGTTTCGTGCCAAATTGTGGAATCTCCAGCGCAACATCTGCGATGTCCAGAATCTTCTGATTCACGCCTTCGATCTCATGGCCGATCACCAAAGCCGCAGGCTGATCCTTCGGGCGCTCAAAGTCGGGTAGGGGAGTGCTCCCTTCCGCCTGTTCAAGTACATAAATATGAAAGCCTTCCTTCTGGAGCTTTCTACACAACTTCACTGAATCTTCCTCATGCATCCAATCGACACTGTCCTCAGCACCGATTGCCGTCTTGCGAATCTCACGATGTGGAGGTCGAGGAGTGATTCCGCAGAGATAGACTTTACTCACATTAAACGCATCCGATGTGCGTAATACCGCTCCCACATTATGCATGGAGCGTACATTGTCCATAATGATGACAAGTGGCTGTTTCTCCTGAGCTTTGAAATCTTCTACTGATATTCTACCTAGCTCCTCTATTTTTAATTTTCGCATGAAGAGAATATGAAAGTTTTATATTGCATGTCAGTGCAAAAATGCTAGAAAAGGATGCACAAAAACAATATTCGAATATTTAATTGTTCCATATGACAACGCGCATTAACTCATTCTCAGAATACAAAGAAGTATACGCACGCTCTGTTGCTGATCCTGAAGGCTTTTGGGCGGAACAAGCTGATACATTTACATGGCAGAAAAAATGGGATAAGGTCCTTGAGTGGAACTTTCGTGACCCTGATGTGAAATGGTTTATGGGCGGAAAACTCAATATCACTGAGAACTGCCTGGATCGTCATCTCGAAACGCGTGGTGACCAGACCGCCATTTTATGGGAGCCCAATAATCCTGGCGATCCTGCCAAAAAATATTCCTATCGGGAGCTGTATCATGAAGTATGCCGCATGGCCAATATGCTCAAAGCCCATGGCATCAAGAAAGGTGATCGCATTTGCTTTTATATGCCGATGGTGCCTGAATTGGCGATACTCGTACTGGCATGCGCCCGCGTCGGGGCGGTCCATTCGGTCGTGTTTGCCGGCTTTAGCGCCTCGGCGCTTGCCGACCGCATCAATGATGCGACCTGCAAAATGGTCATCTGTTCGGATGGTAACTTCCGCGGAACCAAGACGATTCCAGTAAAGGCTGTCGTCGATGAGGCGCTTGCGAATACACCGTCTATTGAGACAGTATTGGTACATAAAGGAACAGGCCAGGATGTGAACTGGACAGAAGGTCGAGACTTCTGGATTCATGAAGCACTTGAAGGAATGGCCGATACCTGCCCAGCCGAGCAAATGGACAGTGAAGACTTACTCTTTATTCTGTACACTTCAGGCTCTACTGGCAAGCCAAAAGGAGTCGTCCACACCTGTGGAGGCTATATGGTCTACACGTGTTTTTCCTTTAAAAATGTCTTCCAATATGACCCCGGTGACGTGTATTGGTGCACTGCTGATATCGGCTGGATTACAGGACATTCCTACATTGTGTACGGGCCACTCCTAGCTGGTGCGACCACGATGATGTTTGAAGGTGTCCCTACTTTTCCTGATGCTGGTCGTTTTTGGGAAATTTGTGAAAAACATCAAGTCAATCAATTCTATACTGCTCCAACGGCAATTCGTGCTCTGATGGCAAAAGGTAATGAATGGGTCGAAAAGTATGACTTGAGTTCGCTCAAAGTGCTTGGTTCAGTAGGTGAGCCGATCAACGAAGAAGCCTGGCATTGGTATGATGAAAAAGTCGGTAAAGGAAAACTGCCGATCGTCGATACCTGGTGGCAGACTGAGACAGGCGGTATTATGATTTCCCCGCTCGCAGGCATTACTCAAACAAAACCAACCTTTGCTACACTTCCTTTACCGGGAATCCAACCAGTATTGGTTACTTCTGAAGGAGAACTCATCGAAGAGACGGAAGCGGAAGGTTTATTATGTATAAAATTCCCCTGGCCATCGATGATAAGAACCACATATGGCGATCATGAGCGTTGCCGTATAACCTACTTTGCTTCATTTGAAAATATGTACTTCACTGGTGACGGTTGCCGCCGAGACGCCGATGGCTTCTATCGCATTATCGGGCGTGTGGATGATGTGATCAATGTCTCAGGACACCGTATGGGAACTGCCGAAGTTGAGAACGCAATCAATGAGCATCCGGCTGTGATCGAATCGGCAGTAGTAGGTTATCCGCATGATATCAAAGGACAAGGAATTTATGCATATGCAATTTGTGCTGAAACGGACCTGGATGCTGATACGCTGCGCAAAGAAGTCCTGCAGGTGGTGACAAGGGAAATCGGCCCAATCGCGAAGCCTGACAAAATTCAGATTGTATCGGGCCTGCCGAAGACGCGCTCAGGCAAAATTATGCGCAGAATTTTGCGCAAGATCGCCGACGGCTCGGCTGCAGGCGGATTAGGCGATACATCGACTTTGCTCGATCCAAGTGTCGTGGAGGACATCATGGCTGGGAAGCTTTAAACTTTTATTGATAATTCTTCATTTATCATGAACAATTATCAATATGCAATAAACAACGAGAGTTTCTTTATTTTCGCTAATCGCTAATCGCTAATCGCTAATCGCTAATCGCTAATCGCTAATCGCTAATCGCTAATCGCTAATCGCTAATATGGCATACATCCTCTTTGACGATACATTCAGAGCTGCATTATTACCCTTCACGTTTACACGTCCGACCTGCGACTTGCGCGTTGGGATTTATACATTTCGCGAGCGCTGGCAAAGGCTACTTCAAGAGCAGCATATTCCAGTAAGGGCATATGGCTATATTCATGATGCAATGCACGAAACGCTCCCCCAAGGGGATGCGATTTGGCTCAATAGCCGACTTGCTCCTGACGCTGAATTGTTAAAGCATATTCAAGACCTGCCACCAAATTCCTATGTCCATGCTGACAAGCATGTGCTTGCGGCACGCTTTGAAACGAATGCATTACCTGCTGACTATGAGGGAGTTATGTCTGTTGAGGTTTTGGAACAAATGGACCTTAAAGCGGAAAGTGCTGATATGCCCGCTTGCCTCATTTCAAAACCAACCGATATTTTCCAGCAGAATAAAGCCTTTATTCTATATGATTTTGAACTCGCAATTCAGGATGGGCCTAGCCAAAAAATAGACGACAAGCACAGCATGATCTACGGAGCAGACAATGTCTATTTGGCTCCCGGCGCTTCCATCAAAGGAGCCTTAATCGATGCTGAAGCTGGCCCAATTTATATCGGTCCCAATGCACAAATTCAACTTGGAGCTAACATCCAGGGCGTGCATGCGATAGGGCAGCATGCAGTGGTGAATATGGGCGCCAAGCTACGCGGCGATTCCGCTTTTGGACCGTATGTGAAAGTAGGAGGAGAAGTAGGTAATTCAGTCATTATGGGCTTCAGTAGCAAAGGCCACGATGGCTACATGGGGAATTCTGTTTTAGGCTACTGGTGTAACATCGGTGCAGATACGAATACCTCAAATCTGAAGAATAATTATGACGAGGTGAAGCTCTGGAGTTATGAAACCGGGCGTTTCCAAAAAACAGGAACCATCTTTTGTGGCCTGATGATGGGCGATCACTCCAAAGCCGGAATCAACACGATGTTCAATACCGGAACGGTCATTGGCGTCGGGTCGAATATCTACGGAACGGGCTATCCCCGCAATTTTGTGCCATCATTTAGCTGGGGAGGAGCCGCAGGTATGGTGACGCATCGTTTAGACAAAATGCTTAAAACCGCCGAAATCGTCATGGGACGACGTAGCCGCACATTAACAGAAGCGGAATCCCAGATTCTGGATCATGTGTTTAAAGCAACCGCTGAACATCGCCGCTGGGAAAAATAACTGTAGAGACGCAAAATCTTGCGTCTCTACAGTTATTTTTCAACCCATGTTTAAAACCAGTCTCTATTTGGCTTATTACCCAAAATCTCATCGATTTTGGTCATCACATCAGGCGTGAGTTTATCGACCTCACCCAGAGCTTCAAGATTGGACTCAAGTTGTCCAACATTAGAAGAGCCAAGGATGACTGTACTTACCTGAGGGTTTTTTAGACACCAGGCCAGGGCCATGTGCGTCATGGATATTCCTACTTCATTATTAGCGAAAGCGGTTAGTTTTCGCACTTTTTCGATATTGGATTCCGTAAGGACGCGCTCTTTAAGCCAGCCCATGCCTTCTATATCAAAGCGGGTTCCACTTGGCGTACCGTCGTTATATTTTCCAGTAAGAAGACCCGAAAGCAGTGGCGACCATATCGTGGTACCCAAGCCGATTTCGTACAAATCGCGATACTCATCCTCTACACGGTTTCGTACCAACATATTGTACTGAGGCTGCTCCATCGTAGGGCCAATCAGGTTATGCTGCTTCGCGACCATATGCGCTTGCATAATGCGATCGGCCGGCCATTCTGACGTTCCCCAATATAGAATTTTGCCTTGCTGAATAAGCGTATTCATCGCCCATACAGTCTCCGAAACAGGAGTATTATAATCCGGGCGGTGGCAATAATAGAGGTCAAGATAATCTACTTGTAGACGCTGAAGAGCAGCATTACAGGCTTCTACGACATGCTTAAAGCTCAAGCCTTTTTGGTTTGGCTTGTCACCACCCCAAAATACTTTGCTGGAAACGATGTACGTGCTACGATCCCAATCCATCTTTTTCAGAATCTCTCCCATCACCTTTTCAGACTCGCCTTTTGCATAGGTTTCGGCATTATCGAAAAAGTTAATGCCGCTGTCATATGCGAGATTGAGCATAGCCTCAGCCGTTCCGTCCGCAACCTGCTTGCCAAAGGTAAGCCATGAGCCAAAGCTAAAAGCACTTACCTGAAGACCTGATTTTCCTAGTTTTCTATAAAGCATTATTGATATGGCTTTTGGCCGTTAGCGATTGACTGGTTGTTGGAGAAAAAAATAGATTCTGGCCAATCGCTAAAAGCAAATAGCCAAAATCTGCCTTTAAAGGTGCATAAATGCTTTTTTACCAAGGAGTACTTCCTTTGTTTCTTCATGGTCAGGATCAGGTACACAGCAGTCAACCGGACATACAGCAGCACACTGCGGTTCCTCATGGAAACCCACACACTCGGTGCATTTAGAAGTCACGATATAATAAACTTCGTCTGATACAGGCTCATTTACGTGGTCTGCATCTACTTCCTCTCCGTCGATATTGATTGTTCCTGTGAGTCCTGTACCTTCAGAAAAACGCCACTCAACACCTGGTTCGTAAATAGCGTTGTTGGGACATTCTGGTTCGCATGCACCACAATTGATGCATTCGTCGGTTATCATGATAGCCATAGGCGAAAATTTGTTTTTAAGTTAGCGCTTGCAAAAATACATGTTTAGTTCTTGAACCCAAGCGCAACTTGTTATGTTTTGTTGTTTTTGACTCTTTTCTGAAAATATTGTCACCAAATAAAAACTCAAAGGGCATCATGTCAGACCAATCCTATATAAAGGAAACGCAAGAAGCAGCCATTTTCGCACTGACCTCTTTGAAGGATGATTTAGGCTCGATTCCAGAAAAAATTATCGCTCAGGCCTGTAAGAAAAATCCCTGGTTTAGTCCTTTTTTTATACAAGAAGCTGCCAATGGAATAAGGACCTGGCTTGAAGAAGATTTGCTACGAAATTGGCTTGGAAAATATGCTATTCCAGAAAGAAAAACCCAGGTTGGGATTATCATGGCAGGCAATATTCCATTGGTTGGTATGCATGATTTGGTAGCGGGATTATTGAGCGGATGTGAGCTATATATTGCTCCTTCAAGAAGGGATAAGGTGCTGATAGTCTGGGTTTTAGAAAAAATAATGGCTGCCAGCCCTGCGCTGAAAAAAAACATTCATATTGTCGAAAATTTGCCCCAAAATATCGACCTACTCATAGCAACGGGTTCCGATAATGCAGCAAGGTATTTTTCGTACCAATATCAGGGGGTTCCTTGTTTGATTCGCCGCAATCGCACATCTGTCGCAGTACTGGATGAAGCTGTAACACAAAAAGATGTCGCCGAGCTTGCCAAAGATGTCTTTTTATACAATGGATTAGGCTGCCGTAACGTTAGTCATATCATTGCTTTGCAATCTTTTTCAAAATCTCTTTTGACGGTATGGGATGACTATCCGACGAGTCATTTACATACGTTCTACCTTTCAAAGTTCGCACGCGAACGCGCAAAGACCCAGTGGCTGGGGCAGCCACATGAAGTATATGGAAAAGCAGTCCTAACGCCTTCCAGCGACTTCAACCCACCTCCCATGGGGGTAATTCGATTCCAACAATTTGATACGACAGCCGAAATAAACCATTGGCTCACTCAATATCAGGATCGACTACAATGTGTGGTGGGAAAAAATGTGCCTTTCGGGCATAGCCAGCAACCGAAGCTGTACGATTATGCTGATGGTGTTGACACAATGAAATTTTTGCGCAACCGAACTTTGTCGTAGTTTTATATTCCTTGTATCTGTAAACTACCCCCTTTAGACATGAGAGCTAGTTCCCAAAATCCGTTCCTCACATTGCTACTCGTTTTTATAGCAAGTGGCTTCACTACCCAACTTGTAGCCCAGGTATCAACTTGGTCACCCGAATTCTACTATGGCCTCCCTCGGGATGCATATAGCATGACGTTTGAGGAGCCATTTGATAATAACGATCGTAGCTGGGACCTCAATCCCAAAGCCGCTTCAGCAGATATTCGTGAAGGTGATCTCCATCTTGCGAATCGTAATAATAGAGGCACAAGCCTTACGCGTTTCGCTCCGATCAGCCAAAATGGCGATTATGAGATCGAGATGCAGATGCGATTTGTTCGTGGAGGTTTGGACAGACCTTTTGGGATGGTATTTGGAGCAGATCAAAAGGGTCAGCGCTACGAGTTTTTGATCAATGCAAATGGACGCTGCCAGGTGCGTGCAATGACGGAAGAAGGGGTAAAGGCATACACCGGTTGGATGCCACAGGCGCTATTTGGACGCTATGTATATAATGTACTTACCCTTCGAAAAATCAATGATAGCTGGTATTTCTTCCTGAACCGCAATAAGGTATTGCAAATGAAAGCTGAGGAGTTCTTTGGTTTTGAATTTGGCCTTGCTGCCTGGGGCGACGTAACCGCGGAGTTTGATTATCTCACGATCCAGAGAATTCGGAAGATGGATTTACTTCCACCTGAGATTGTGCTGGACGCACCGATTATCACAGGTAACATTGTCAACACGACTGTAAATCGCCAGCCTGTACAGGGCTATGTGAAAGATATTTCAGGTATTTCCAAGCTTCTGATCAACGGCCAGGCCGTGATCCCGGATGCCTCAGGGCATTTTAGTGCTAATTTGGAACTGCGTGAAGGAAAAAATGATGTTGAAATTACAGCTATCGACTTTTTCCAAAATCCAGCAACCAAGTCATTTTCAGTAGTATATAGCACGCCGAGTAAGGGCAAAAACTACCTACTTATGATCGGTATAGACCGCTACCAATACTGGAATCCATTGCATAATGCGACTAAGGATTGCCGCGACATTAAGCAGGTGCTTTCTAATTCTTACAATTTCGATCCTTCTTACACGATTATGTTGTCAAACCGTCAGGCGACACGTGAGCGTATTCTGGAGACGTTGGAAAGCTTGCAATCTCGCCTAAGCGAAGACGATAATCTATTGATATACTACGCGGGCCACGGCTACTATGACAAGCGATCCAATCGCGGATACTGGGTGCCGGTAGATGCACGCCTAAATAAGATCTCGGACTACATCCGTAACTCGACGATCCATGATTACCTCAATGGCATCAAAACGCACAACACATTGCTTATTGCTGATGCTTGCTACGCAGGATCGCTATTTGATAATGCGCGTGGCGTAGTAGATGAGCATTCACCTAGCCGATGGGCCTTTACTTCAGGCGATATTGAAAAGGTATGGGATGGCCAGCCAGGCCAAAACAGCCCTTTTGCAAAATTTCTGATCGAATACCTGAAGCGTAATCGTGAGCCAAGGCTCCGCGCCGATGTACTGATCGACGCGGTTTCGACCATCGTGATGCGTAATACCCAGCAGAGCCCGGTCGGTAGCCCACTCAAAAATGTCGGCGACCAGGGAGGCGTTTTTGTTTTTGAACGAAAGCGCTAGTGCATTCAGCACAAAGTATTAGATACATATGATGTAAAACACGTGAGTATCGAGCAGCAAGTATCAAATAGCGAGTAAAAGTCTTTATTCAGCATTTGTTCCTTTGATACTTGATCCTCGATACTTGCTACTCTCGTATGATTTTCAAAAAAACAGTTTATCATTCATTTCCCAATTCGCTAGTTTTCCATCATGAAAACATCCCGCATAACATTTACTAATCGTAACGGACATACTCTTTCGGCAAGAATAGACAAGCCTGTGGACCAAAAGCCACAGGCTTGTGCGCTTTTTGCCCACTGTTTTACCTGTTCAAAAGATTTACAGGCAGTCCGAAATATCAGCCTGGGACTCACCCAGATGGGGATTGCTGTGATGCGATTTGATTTTACGGGTCTGGGACAAAGCGAAGGTCAGTTTGCGGATACAAACTTCAGTTCTAATGTCGATGACCTTCTGGATGCTGCCGGCTATATGTCAGAGACGCTGGATGCGCCTCAGTTGCTGATAGGTCACTCACTGGGCGGCGCAGCAGTGCTCATGGCAGGCTTGAAAATAGATGCGGTAAAAGCTGTTGTAACGATTGGTGCACCTGCGGAACCCGTTCATGTTCAGCATCTTTTGTCTGAAAAGGAAGATGTGATTGCTAAAAAGGGTGAAGCTACCGTGACATTGGGAGGCCGTCCTTTTTTGATCAAAAAGCAATTTATCGAAGACCTAAGATCAGTAAGTAAGGTGTATGCAAAAGACTTGAACAAGGCGCTTTTGGTAATGCATTCGCCTCAGGATCAAACTGTTGGGATCGAAAATGCGCGGATTATTTATGATGCAGCGATGCATCCCAAGAGCTTTGTGACGCTTGATGGTGCCGATCATTTACTCACGCGAAAAGAAGACGCCGTGTATGCTGGTGGCATCATCGCATCCTGGGCATCGCGCTATATCACATTTACAGAATCAAAAGAACTTCAGACAGAAAAGCAGGTAGTGGTAAGGACTTCTGAGGAAGGATACACTACTGAAATTAGGGTAGGAAAACACTCATTAATCGCAGATGAACCTGCGTCGGTAGGAGGTGATGATCTTGGGCCATCACCTTATGGGCTTTTGTCGGCTGCGCTGGGCGCTTGTACTTCGATGACCTTGCGCATGTATGCTGATCGCAAGAAGTGGCCGCTCAAGGAGGTCGTCGTGCACCTTTCGCACAGCAAAGACTACCCGGAAGATGTCAATCACGCAGACGAACCAAAATCGAAAATCGATGTATTTGATCGTGAAATCGAACTCGAAGGTGACCTCACCGATGAGCAGCGCCAGCGCTTACTTCAGATCGCAGATCGCTGTCCGGTTCATCGCACCTTGCATAACGATATTGAGGTGAAGACGAAGTTGGTGGGAGAGTAAAGGGTTTTAATGAAAAGTATCTTGTATTTCATGCCCAACTTGCTTTAGTTCAGTATAAAGTTTTGGGAAAACTGATTGATCGACTTCGAAGACGTCTCCATACTCATTGATGATAGAGATGCATCCAAAGCAGATATGTAGAATATCGATGATTTTCCCTTCTTTGGAATAGAAAGCAATGGCATCTCTATATTCAGGAATACACAAGGTTATCCATTGCTCTTTGCATTTTGTCTTGAGTATTTTGACAATGGTTTTTAGCTCTTTTGATCTCTTGTCAAAACGATGGATTGCTTGGGCGGATTTATGGAGTGTACCATCAAGAGTGATAATTCTTGCGTCAAAAATATCAATCTCTTTTTTAAGCTTAGTTATCCTATACCTAAGCCCTTGTTTATCCATATAGCGAGCTTTATCATACTCGCTCTCTAGGACTTCAATTTGTAAAGAGATCTCTTTTTGAAGCGTAAAAAAGGGCTCTCCTCTCAAACCTGAAAAGGATACTGCATACTCGAATGGAAGCTTTTTAATATACTGTGCGAGGCTTTTCATCCCTTCTTCCGCTTCTTCTTGGTTGACTTTTCTACGTGTATCCAATAATACCCACCACCAAGCGATCATATCACATTCATAGAACCATTTTGCACACCGTATGATAGCCTTCGACATCAATCCACCTGACTCGGATAACCATCTGAAAACTGGATGATTGGCAGATATTGGTTGGTTTGGGTTTCGTTAAAATGCATGTTGGAGTAAGGCATTTTGAATGCAGGGAAGGTGCGCATTCTTTCTGCTAAGTCCATCTTAGTGCGATCGTAGTCTTTCAAAATAGCAGCTACATATAGACCCATTCCATAGCCTTGAGTATTTGTACTGGTAGGCTGGCCGAGTAGTTGATTGTTAAACGACTGCTGGAATACTTCATATACCGGCTGATTATGCTCATCCGAAAAAGGCGTTGTATAGGTGAGTTTGAAGCGATCCTTTTCGCGTTGGCCTATAAGCTTGAAGCTTTCCCAAGATGGTGTTCCCATTACCACCATATCACCTTCTTTGAACTCCACTTGTAGCGTCGATAAGATAAGCCCGGCCGACTCTTCCAGGCCCAATGGGACATACATGCCACCAATGCTATCCTTCTTGCTAATATCGTCGAAATGGTCAAGGATATCATCCTGAGCACGGTCTTCAAAGACCGAGTCAATAGGGAAGCGACTCACTTTTCCTCCAAGCTCTACAAAAGTTTTGATAAAGGTATTGGCGATATCTTCAGTAATAACGCGCTGGTCAGTCCAGACACCTACATGCTTGATTCCCAGTGTGCTATGAGCATATTTGGCCATTCTACTTCCATGAATATTGTAGATAGGCCTTGCCATAAAGGTGTAGCCGCTTTCGTTACTGATCAAGTCTGGGTTTGAGCTAAAAGGCACCAGCTGAGGTACTTTGTTTTTGGCGGCCCACTCGGCGATTACCTTGGAAGGTCCGGTGAACACTTCACCAACGATGAGATCAGGCGCCAATGCTTCCAGTTCTTTGAGTTGATTTAAAATTAGGCCCGTATTTTTTCGACTATCAAAAACCTTAACATAGACCTCTTTTCCTGAATTTGCTCCCATCTCCTGAATAGCATGGTTGAAGCCTTCCCAGAACTCAAGAGCATCTGCAGATTGGCGGGGGATTTCATCCATACCAGTGAAGGTATAATCGCTCAGGAATAGCGGAAGAAAGACGGCAATCTTGTGCCTGTTAGCATCTGGATTTGGCTTATCTGCTTTCGTATCTGCAGGGTCCCCGAGCATTTTTTTCAAAAACTCAGACTGCCCGTTTTTACTTTTTAGCTCTGCATAGACTGCTTTAGCAGCTACAGCCTGATTGGTTTTTACGAGACGATAGGCGAGAGCTTCGGCAAATAATTGACGCTGGGTCGCACCAGCATTTGCAAACAGCATTTGCAAAAACGATGCCTTAGCATCATAGAAGAGGAATTTGCGAAGTGCCTGGTCAGCATCTTTCGCCAAGTCACCCCGGCGTCTGTCTATGGACAGCGAATACAACGTTTTTACACCTTCCTGTTTCTTATCCTCATCATACTTTTTCAAAAGCAAGAGCGCACGATGATACTTTGCTTCGTGCAAATAGCTTGATTTCGGATAAGACCGAATTAATCGGGTGAACTGTTGTTCAGCAGGGTAGTTTTTCTTTGCTTTATAGTAGGCAATTCCGGCCAGATACAGTGCAGTACTTGTCGACTGATTTGCAGGTCGGACTGCTGCACTTTCAAGAATAGCCGCTGCTTCCTTGAATTGTTCTTTTTGTAAAAGTTTCTTGCCTTCCTCAATCATAGATTGGGCCTGGAGATCTCGGCGTAGCACTTCGGTAGATTTACAACCCCACGCAAGTGAGCCGAGAAGGATAACAATGAGCAGCTTATTCATATATGCTTACAAGGTATTTTGAGCAAAAATACATGTATAAAAGTGATAATCCAGAAAAATACCCATGGAGTATTTTCATTTTAATCAATATTCGTCAATTCTACTGATCGGTTGGCTCCAGGGAATGATCTTCGCAGTCATGCTTTGGCTCCGATCTTATCGCTGGGATCGTATCGCTGATCGCTTTGCAGCACTGCTTATTTTCGTTTGTTGCACCTATGTGGCGCAGTGGATGCTGGGATTCGCCAATTGGTATGACGCACGTAATTGGCAAGCGACAGTGATGTTTTATGTTCCCTGGTCCAATTTTTTGGTGATGGGACCTTTGGTATACTTTACATTTATTTCGCTTACGAATACTCAATTTGAATGGAAAAAGAAGTACTGGTGGCATTTTGTGCCCTTTCTGTTCTTCTTTTTAGAGCCATTGGGAGTCTTTTTACATGATTTTGTTTGGGAAAAATGGATACAGGGAATGCCTTTTCCTGAAGAACATTTTAGTGGAACCCGGGGGAGTTGGGCGGAGTTTTTGAATACTGAAACCGTCCCTTTATTTAGATATATCAATATCGCCTCCCGCTTGCACCTGCTTGCATACCTGGTACTTACCATCATTGCGTTCAATCAGTATCGTCAATATGTACGCGAGCATTTTGCCAATGAAGAACGCTATAGCCTGAATTGGTTGCGCATGTTGCTTTTCGTTTTTGTGATAGGAATTGGCATGAGCTGGCTGATCAATATAGTCGGTTATTTCACTCCGATTAATTACACCGGCAGCTGGTATGGGCATTTTGCAATGGCAGTAACGATTTATATTCTTTCGATTCGGCTATATATGTCTAGTCCTGACAGACTTCGTGCACTTCACTTTGAACCAAAGCCTGTACAGGAAAGCCTAGTTTCTAGCACTCCGGAAGCACGCACTGCACTGGAACCTGATGATGAAACCTTGATGCTCTCTGAGCAAATGGTTGCCATGATGGAGACCAATCAGCTCTACCTTGATCCCGAGCTCAATCTCGGATCGTTGGCAGAAAAGCTACACACCAATACGAGCGTTTTATCCAAAGTAATCAACGTAACCCAGGAGCAAAACTTCAATGACTTTATCAATAGCTACCGATCTCGTGAAGTTATGCGGCGACTAGAAAACGGCGATCATGAGCGGCTTACTTTTCTGAGTATTGCCATCGAAGCAGGCTTTAATTCCAAAGCAACGTTCAACCGGGCTTTCAAAAAGTATACTGGCAAGACGCCACGGCAATTTATAAGCGTTCCTGCTTAAATAAGCCTTTACAGCCTTTAAACGAATTTTTTATTCGTCTCAAATCACAATTTGAGACGTCTCATATCGTGATTTGCAGCATATGATGTGTTTGTAATGCGGTTCTTTGTGTCATCATTTAATCACAAACACGAACCAATCATGCGATCTATTTCACTGTGCTTTTTGCTATTCGCCACACTCTCACTCCAGGCTCAGTTTGAGGAAAACTTCCAGCCGATTACGGATGGAGATCCGCTTACTGTACAGGCGTATATGGAGCAGAACAACGTGTCTGGCTTTAGTTTTTATGCCGACTTTGGAAATGGGCAGGACACAGCCGTGTTGCTAGGACATCGAGGTGATGCAGGGCAAACACCCATGAGCCTCGATACGCGATTCCAGGTAAGCTCCATGGGCGGTGCTGCTATATGCATGGCGATTCTTCACCTTGTGGATCAAGGCAAGATTGTACTCGACGCCCCCGCCGATCAATATTTACCCAAACCGATAGTCGATAAGCGCAAAAAGCCAGATGGACCTGTCACTGTGCGCGACTTGATTATCTATCGCCGGGATTTTAAAATGAACCAAAAGCCCAAAGGCTATGCCATGGGAGAAGACCTGCCGACGCTAGAGGAAGTCATCGCTGGAAACGGCCCTGCGAAAACTGATCCTATCACCATTCGTGGAAATTTGAATAAAGACCAAAATAGCCAGTATGGAAATATCCTTTTTCTTCAGCAGATACTGGAGCATCACTATAAGAAGCCGCTTTCTCGCATTATTGATTCGCTTATTTTCAAACCATTGGGAATGGATGACAGCGAATTTGGTGTGGAATTATCCGATGAAGATGAGGCGAAAGCTGCGCATGGATATCTGGAAGGAGGCAAGCCGATAAAGGGTGGCTACCGCCGTTATCCGGAGCTTGGTGCCTCAGGTATGTGGTCTACGCCGCGCGATTTCTGCAAACTGGTACGTCATGTTATGGATGCAGCAGCCGGGAAAGATAACCGATTGTTATCAGTGGAATTGGCTAAGCAAGGTATGACGCGTGCACTTGGGCATCGGTCGCTTATTTTTCATATCAATGATAACGGAGATGTGTATTGGGGTGGAAATGCAAAGGGCTTTTTTATGTCGATGCAGGCCTGGCCTGAGAAAGGAATGGTAGCGGTTGCAGCTTGTAATCTTGACCTCCAGTGGCGTCTTGTGAACCCTGCGATTTATCAAACCTACAACTGGGCGAGGAAGCATATAGACGGTTTTGAATAAATAGCCAGCTATAATTCTGGTTATTGATCCGCAAACATTTACACGCTTCTAATTCTTGTTCCAATATGTCCAGTTTTTACTTTGTCGTTCGTCTGTGTTTTGCCTTGCCTTTTTTAGTATCGATCTTTTTTCAAAATGGTATGATAAAAAGAGAATCTACACAGCTGCATTTGCCAGATGATGATCCTCGTCTCGTGCTTTTTTATCAAGATCAAGACACACATTTTATCCGCACGACGCTTCCATTTTTACAAACACTAACTGCGGAAAGAGGCTTGGTTTTAGTCGAATCAAAATCCTCGTTGGGTTATCCTGAATCCGTAACTGCTACTCCTGCCATCTTTTTTGTTAGTAAAAAGGGGAAGGCAATGTTTGGCGGGAAATATACAGAGCAAAGCGCTCTGGAGAATTTTGTTCGGGTAAGTAAGGTAAGCCCGATTCCTCCTGTAGCTGATCCTCGTAAGGATATTTTGGTACAAAAAAGAAAAAGCCAACGCGTCGCAATTCCCTTAAAAGTGACGAGTCAGCAGGGTAATTATGCTGGTGAAAACCCCAATTGGGAATCTCAATTGGTGAAGCAAATTATTGCTGATCTTCCATTTGTGCAAAAGAAGGAAGTACAATTATGGCCGAGCGACAGGCGTTTTTATCTCGATGTGCATCCTTATGTTTCTCAGGAAGGCGAAGTCTATGTATCGGCGGCAATATTTAGTCAGTTTGATTGTATAAAGCCGATTTGGGAGAACTTTGAAAAACCTTTTAGTGGTAAAATTGCGGCCTCTGATTCGATCCTTATAGCGCTTACCAAAACGGTGGATAGGGTAGTGGAGAAGCAACTGCGAAATTACGATTTAGGTGATGCGCTTACGCCGCTTCCGCTTGGCACCAAAACGCTTGATTGGGATGACTTCGCCTGGTTTTCAGAACTTCATAGCCATCATGCCACAAAAGTTTATCCTCAATTGGAAGCCAATGTTTTTGAAAAGCCACAACCGCTTGAAAAGGACTTTCCAATGCTGCAGTTTAATTTTCCTGCGCCACTCGATCGCTATGCAGGCGAAGTCAAAAAGCTGGATGCGACTTTGGCATTTACCGATGACCTTAGTGTATTGTCAGGAGAGTTTGTCGCAAAGGTAAAATCTATGACAATGGGCATGAAAGACCTGGATGCAAAGGTGCTCAAGTCATATCTTTTTGCTAAAGATTTTCCTGAAGCTCGTTTCAGTTTTGATGACTTTGAGTTGCCTGTTAACTGGGATGGGAAATCGGCTTTGGCCATTCGCGTTCCTGGCACCTTTGAGATGATGGACAAGTCGCAGGCTATGATCGTCGATGCTTTTTTGGAACCAGTCATGAATGGAAAAGAAGCTGTGAGCCTTCAGCTTACTGCCAGCTTCAGTTTGGATATCGCAAGGCCTTATGGCCTTAAAGGCCCCGACGGCCCTGAAACGATTCGTAACACCTTGCAATTTCGGGTGCATTGCATCCTTGATCCTCAATAAATAACAAACCCTAATTTAATAATATCATGAAACGATTTTTCATCATCGCCCCCCTTTTGATTGCCTTAATTTCACTCCTGGCGTATACCGATTCGCCGTACATCAACTTCCCGGATAAGGCTCCTGGCAAGCTGTCATTTATCGGAAATGCAGGAAGCGACCAAGTCTTTTCTGTTGAGCGCTGGAAGTTTTCCAAAGTAGAAAACGCGAATGATCCAGAAAATATCCAGATTCAAGCAGAGCTTGATATTTCTTCGCTTGCATGCTCCTGGGACGATTTGCTCCAGAGTGTAAAAAAGAAAAAGGACTATTTCAATGTGTCTAAATTCAAAGTAGCATCAGTTTCGATAGAAGGAGCCAAGGCAAATGATGATGGCAGCTACACAGCAGATGCGATGCTAAGTCTTAAAGGCGTAACCAAGAAAGTGCCTGTCAATTTTACCATTTCAGACGAAGCGCCTTATCATATAGAAGCAAGTGCGGTAGTGAAGCGCAAGAAATTTGGCTTCAACGGAGGCGGCCCTAAAAACGAGGTTCCTGTGACGATATCAGCCGATTTGGTGGTTGGTGAATAGCGCCTCCAGCGCTAGTTATCCAAATGCTTAAGCGCGTTCTTGATGTGGAATCTTGCGTCTG
>JBGCFB010000258.1:0-2707 GCA_045106685.1 Bacteroidia bacterium
TAGACTGCAGCCAAAAGCTCGGGATCACATTCTGCTTGTTTGGGGAGAATACCATTCGCAAGGTCTTGGGGGCTAATCAGCTCATTTTTACATTGCCCAATCTGGGCATGAAGCTGGTCTACTCGGTATAAGCCTGTCCAAGACTTTTCCTCCAAAGCCCTGCGAACAAGGTCTAGCTGATCAGCAGTTCCAACAAGGGTGAACTTTGGCGGCAAACCAGCATACCTGCCATAACTACGCAATAATTTTAAGCAAAAACTATGGAAGGTGCTTATATTAAGTGATTGAGCTCGTTTGTACCCAACCAAAACTCCAATTCGCTCCTTCATTTCCGTAGCAGCCTTGTTGGTAAAAGTCATAGCAGCAATGTGGCGTGCTTGGACTCCTCGATCCATCATATGGGCAATTCGATAAGTCACTACACGAGTTTTTCCTGTTCCAGCTCCTGCAAGTATCATCATCGGGCCATTAAAATTACTCGCAGCCTCATACTGTTCAGGATTTAATGTGTTAATATCAATCATAAAATCACTATTTCTTATTTAAAAGCCACCGCCCAGCCAAGAGTTAGCCAACCAGCTATTAAAGCAAGCCCACCTATGGGGGTTATTGCTCCGAACCACCTAATTCCA
Organism: Bacteroidia bacterium; assembly: GCA_045106685.1. GTDB lineage: Bacteria > Bacteroidota > Bacteroidia > J057 > J057 > JAUIGE01. Next base: position 633 of record JBGCFB010000258.1, read on the forward strand.
GAGGCCACTATTGTGTATAGTGAGCCCGAAAACAAGAAAATACCAACGCAAAAGCAGATAGCAGAAACATTCAAAGCAGGGTGATCCAAATTGCTAGCTACTAACCCAAGTCCTAATAAAGCTAGAGCATGATACATTTGGTATCTGACAGCAAGATCATAGATCTGAAGATCCGTTTCCGAAACCCTGCCCTTTAAACCATGCGCTCCAAAAGCACCAAATGCTACTGCTAAAGCACCAAACAAACTACTCATCAACACCAAAGTCGTCCAACGCATATATCTATCTCCTCTCAAAAACCAAATACAACAGCACATGATTTTGCAAATTCATCGAAATTACCACAAACAAAATTTATTTAGGAACTATACTATAGGGAGTAGGGTGCTACGGTAAGTTCATCAGTACAAAGTTTGCAAATCATTTCAGCTTCAGCTTGCGCAAAATCAATTCATTCCTGTCTCTTAGCTTCTCAAGTTGAATTGTTGCCAAATCAAATTCATGAAGAAGCTTTTGTCGCTTATTTAAGTCTGTCAGCATTAATTTATCAAATCCACCAGCCACTACAGAAATACCTGTCGCAACCCCTATAAAAGTGGCTATAACTGATACAAATCCCCTTACTACCTTATTTTTACTATATGAGTAGATTTTACCTGAAATTCGCTTGGCACCCTTGAACCCAGCAATAGGAGCAGCGACCATTCCTCCCACAGCACCAAATGCAAAAGGTGCTAGCATATATGCGGTGGTGCCATAAACAAGAGGTAAGGAAATACCTAGGACAACCAAGACCATTCCATACTTACGCTCCCTACTCCAATAGTCCTGAAACACATTGCTATCCTCCGAATCTGCTTCATTTTTAACCTTTGCCTCTGGGATTGGTGGTCGTTCTGTTTGAGAATCAAGATCAGAAGCGATCTGATTTTTTTCTTTTTCTTCTATATATTTTGCCTTTGTTCCAAGATAGGCATCCGACAAATATAAGCGTGCTATTGCTACATCATTCACTTGTAAAAAATAAGCCCACATCTCATCGAGTTTCTCTTCCTCAGGATTTTTTGCAGGATTTGGCGAATCGAGATATTTTTTCGTCTTGATTTTAAGATCCGCAACTAGCTTTTCAGTATCCTTTGCTATTGCAAAATTTTCCCTGATATATGTAGCGATTTCTGAAGGAAGTGATCTTTCCATCCGTGCATAAGTTCTCACAGTAGTCCCACATACAGTGGTGTCCAGTTCAAAACAAGCTTTAAACTCAACTTTATAAGTACCTTTATCAACCAATGGAACCAATATCTCTTTCCCGACTCCTTTGCCGTCTATGCACAACTTACTGGTATCTTGCTGGCATGCACTAAACAAAATATAGTCCCATGGAGCTTCATTAAAACCAAGCTCCACGACAGGTAAACGGTAATCGCCCAATTGGAAAGTCTTTGTACCGATGACAGTAAATTTCAAGGAACTCTTGTCTTTCTTCTTCTTTGTTTCCAATTCAGGTAACTTAAGAGCTTCCACATTGCTTGAAGTTTCTTTTGTTCTTGATGTCTTTTTCTCCGTTAACTGACAAGAACTCAGGATCACTAAAAATAAAAAAATACTAAGTCGTCTCAAGACGCCCTCCCGAAAACACATTGGTAGTGGAGCTGTGGCCTATATTTTACCGCGAATGAGATTTCAGTGGGAGCAAATCTTATTTTTTTTCCGTATCATTTTTCTTGATATTGTTTGAGTGAGATCTCTTTCTCACTTTTTCCTACTAAAACAGCTGCAAACGTGTCACCTGTGATATTGATGGTCGTGCAAAGCATATCGATGATCCTATCAACAGCAGCCATAACACCAATGATCTTGAGTGGCACACCGACACAGGAAAGAACAACAGGCATAACGATCAGCCCCGCCGCCAGAACACCGGCACAGCCAATCGCAGCGATGGTCGAAGTCAATACTACCTGCAACATTTCCTTGAGGCCAAACTCGATTCCATAAATATTAGTTGCGAATACAGCTACTACACCCATATAGGCGGATAATCCATTCATATTGAGAGTGGCTCCTAAGGGTAA
>JBGCFB010000259.1:0-3714 GCA_045106685.1 Bacteroidia bacterium
CGGTATGAAATTTCCATTAATTCAAATTTTTTACGATTGGGATGAGGATGGCTTTTTTGACTCCCTTATTTTTGAAACGAAAAATGAAAATTTAGTCGAAGCCTATTATGATCGAAACCAAGATAATTATTTCGATGAATATATCCTGATACTCGAAGGTGCCAGAGATACCTTACTATTCCTCGACCAAAACCGAAACGGGTATTGGGAACTGCAGAACTAACTGAGCTTGTCTAGCGAATCAATTTAGACCGTTTTTATTGTGAAAATTGCGATTCGCGTAGCTGAGTCCCGGCCTCGGGATTGACTTTATCAATGAATATGTTATACGTTGATTTGCAGATGTTCAAACCTGTTGCCAAAGGCAGCAGCGCTTCAGAGAAGCGCCCGGCTGGTAGAACTCGAACACGGCTGTGTTTAAAGCTCCAGAGGAGCGACACATTCAGTGCCGCTCCTCTGGAGCTTTAACATGGAGGGGCCATGATGATCTACCAACCTTAAGCTCCTCTGGAGCTTTTTCGCCAAGGCGAAAGAAAAATACAAATCGGATTTATCATCAAAATACGTATTGCTAGCCAACAGCCAACAGCCAACAGCCAACAGCCAACAGCCAACAGCCAACAGCCTTTTACTCAAAGTTCACCGAAAGCGTCACCAACTGAGAGGCCATATTGGTAATGGCAGCGGCATGGCTCGTATTTTCTCTTACGAAGACATCTTTCAAGCCAATAAATACACGCAGCTCAGGCGATAGCTTGATCCGGTCACCATATAGCTGCATACCAATGCCAAGGGTGATTCCAAAATCGTAGGAATCCGTCTTCAGCAAATCCTGATTATCGACTACCTTTTTACTATTGGAAGGTTGGATATTAAACTGCGGCCCACCGATAAGGTACATGCGGTAACGAGCATTATAAGGTGTCTTATATTGAAGAAGAATCGGAATCTGCCCATAAGCAGTTGTTACCCTGCGTCGCGTAGGTCTTGCATCTTCAGCAAAGAAAAAGTCAAAATCCCGCTGCTCCAGCGAAATACCTGGATAAGACCGAATCGATAATTGATCCGAAAGGTTATAATTCAGAATCATATTGATGCCAAGACCAGGGCCATTGAGCAATTCAATTCTGTTAAGTGTTTTGCTTTCGAAACCAAGGCCTACCAGGTCGCGGACATTCAGTGCCTGCGTAAAATTATAGGACGCATAGTGCATACCAATCTGGAATCCCAGATTGAAGTCCTTAAAATCCTTTGGGTGTTTGCCGTACCGTTGTGCCTGAACTCCCTGACCGGCTAGGATACATAATCCCAGCGAAATTAAAATCGCGCGAAAAATCGCCATAGAAAACTATACTTGTTGTTGAGTAAAGGTAAAGGGTAGGCGATAGGCGTTTTTTTTATTTTTCGATCAAATATAAGGAGCAAGCTCCAAAAGTAAGCGGGTGGTAGGCTGTTTTACTAAATCCTACTGAGCGACAAATGTCGAGAAAATCTTCGCCATTTGGGAACGCACGGACAGATTCTGGTAAATATTTATACGCAGCATCCGAACCTGAAACAGCTTTTCCAATCAGTGGAGTGATATAACGAAAGTAAAACGTAAATAGCTGTTTTAGCGGAAATTTATTTGGAAAGGCAGGTTCCAGAATTGCAGCAGCTTTGCCAGGGCGCAGCACGCGATGAATTTCTGATAAGCCTATTTCCAGGTTTTCAAAATTACGAACACCGAAACCTACTGTAATAGCATCTACACTTTCTGTCTCGAGTTGAATTGCTTCAGAATCGCCTTGAATAAGCTCAATCTTCTCAGATAAGCCTTTTTTGTCGATTTTTCTGCGGCCCACTCTGAGCATTTCGTTCGAGATATCGAGTCCGATTACTTTACTTGGGTTGAGCGCCATTGCCTCAACGGCAAAGTCTGCCGTTCCAGTTGCAATATCAACGATGAGTTGGGGGTCGTATTGCTTCAATTCGCGAATGGCGCGCCTGCGCCAGCCTATATCGACACCCATGGTCAGCAAGTGATTCAACAAATCGTAGCGTGGAGCAATGTCATCAAACATTTCCTCTACTTCAGCTTTCTTAGAGCTGTCTTGCCTGTTAAAGGGTTTTACCGGTTTGGTCATGCGAGCCTTTTTATGTGTCTTTGTATGTGGATTCGCGAGAAGAACGCAAAATAACGCTTTTAGTTCCAATTAACGCTCGAAATGAGAATAGATAAGGCAAGCTTTGTAAAAGGAAGTGTCAAACTTAGTCAACTACCTCCGGCCGATAAGCCTGAGATAGCATTTGTTGGACGGTCAAATGTGGGAAAGTCATCCCTCATTAATGCACTTACCAACAGGAAAGGTCTTGCCAGAACCTCTTCCACTCCAGGAAAGACCCGCGAGATCAACCATTTCCTGATTAATGATCATTGGCTCTTAGCCGATTTGCCCGGGTACGGCTATGCCAAAGTGGGTAAAAAGCAGCGTGCTGAGTTTTTGGAAATGATTCTGGAGTATTCGGTTCAGCGTGAAAATTTGATGAACATATTCGTCTTGATAGACTGCCGAATTCCACCTCAGGATATTGATCTGGAGTTTTGTGAGTTTTTGAAAGAAGACCAGGTTCCGTACGCTGTCGTTTTTACCAAAACAGACAAGCCTAATCAGAAAACTTTGAATGCAAATCTCAAGGCAATCAAAGCTGCATTTGTCGCCAGACGTATTCCTATTCCTCCAATGATATATACTTCAGCCGTTAAAGGAAGAGGTATTTCAGACTTGCTGGCTCATATTGACGATTTACTTACAAGTTACGCCTAATCTCTGCACAATTTTTGCCTCTCAATTCGTTCACAATTGCTGATGCATAGATTGACCTCCATAGCCTGCCTGCTTGCATGTTTCGTTTCCTGCCAACCTGATCCCGTTCCTGGGGAATATCAGGCCGATGCCCGAGCTTATGCTACGGGACAGCATGAAATGGTTCTTATTGCAAATCTGTTTGTAACAGCGCTGAATGTTGATGCCTGGCCAGTCGATAGTTTTGCTCCAGGAGTCGACATCAGGAGTGAAGTTAATGGTGGCTTTCGTCAGGTTCGAATGGCCTTCGGCGATAGCACGCTCTGCACCGATGGTCGAGTCCGAAAAGGAAGCATCACCTTGCTCGCAGACCTGGACTGGCCTGATATCGGCTCTAGCGCTGAGCTTATTCCCAATAGCTATTCCTATACATCACGCAATGCCGAAAAGGGCTTTCTTTCAGCAAATAAATGGACCCTAAATATCAAGCCACCCGGTGCAGGCGATATTCCACTCCTGGAACATGACCTCACTGGTCTCAAGTGGCAATTTAGAGAGGCCTCAGTGTCCTGGCGAGGCAGCTTTCGCCAAATCACCTTTGTAGGATTTGACACGCCGACATTCGACGATGATGTTATCCTGGTAGAGTGTAATACTGGTGTTGGAACCTCAAACGAGGAGTTTATCTTACGGACCGCACCGCCTTTGCTGTGGCGTGGCCGTTGTCCCGTTTGGGCCGGCGGTAAAGCAGTCTTTCAGCAAGATGAGGAAACCGTTTTTATCCTTGATTTCGGGCAGGACGAATGCTCCGGGCAAGCGACCTTAACGGTCGGTGAGGAGGAGCTGGTGTTGGGTATGGATGATTGAGGCATTACTTTAACTTTTCTAAGAGGTCCCAAGCATTATTACTTAAAGCCCGATCTTGTTC
>JBGCFB010000026.1:0-2870 GCA_045106685.1 Bacteroidia bacterium
ATGAAATCCCTACTCTTCAAAGTCGTTGCAACCATCGTTCAGCACGATTATGAACTCAAGCAATTTTATGAGAAGAAACTTGAACAAGGAAAACCCAAGCTCTGGGTATTCAACGCAATAAAAAACAAGGTCCTCGCACGGATTTTTGCTGTCATCAAGCGCCGTACTGAATACAAAGCAGTTGACAACTATCAGAAGTGGAAAGCTGCTGCCTAGCCGAAATACGACTATTTCACGACTGCTTCGCTCACCAGAAAACACCCATACACCCTGGCTCGTTCTTTTTTTGCAAAATAAGCCCTTCGGGACTTGCATAACCTTAGAAATTCCCGCTAGCCAACTCACCGCCCCGAAATCCAAGTCAGCCTTCTTATAGAAGTCCGCGATAGCTAGGGGTAGAAGACCCAAAACCGCCTTCAACGCATACGTTGAAGGCGGTTTTGAAGAAACTGGCTTGCCTGCATGGCTTGGATTACCCGCTAGCCACCTCACTGCCCCGAAATCAAAGTCAGCTTCTTATAGAAGTCCACGATAGCGAGGGGCTAGGGCATTAGCAATTACGGTATTTTGCTAGTGACACACTTTTTGAAATACTCTCTTTTACAAGCATGAATTATCTTTCCCCCATAATTGGTATTTAACTAAATCTGTATAGAAATATGCAGAATCTAAATAACCTAAATACCAATTGTGAGAGATAGTTGATTCTATCCCAGTTCTTCTTTCAAGATAATGTAATGATTGGAAAAACGAATCCATTCTTAACGAATCAGCAGATACTTGATTTTTATAGTAACCTTCAAATACTACTAAATGATTACTGTAAATCATACAATTATCGCTTGTATTTACCTCCGTCTTAATACAAGAACATAAGTAAAAAGCAAGTAGCAAACACAGAAAAAGAAATCTCATTATTTTATATTTACTTTTTGAATTTCCAGCCTATTAGTTGTCGTATTAGGAGTAATTATATGCTCAGTTCTTGACCCGTCCTTTTCGTGAGTTACTTTATTTTTTCCTACCTGGGTATTACCGTTAACCTTGTCTTCAGCCAGCTTTGCGATATTATGAGCTTGAACAAATTCTGGGGTCATTTCTTCTTTATGATTTCCTGGAGCTGACTCTCCTGGCTTTAATCCCATTTTTGCTTTTTCATATTGTTCAACAGTTTCATGAATGATTACTCCTGCTGTTGTAAACCCTCCGGGTCCTGCAGCGTCTAACTTTTGAACATCGAATAGGTCAAGAGCCCCTGTACGCCAAGACCCCATAAACGTAGCTTCTTTCATACCATCTAGCATATCAGGCTGATCATTTACGACTTTTTGCATTGCCATAACCTTTTTATCATTGACAACGCCTGAATATTCACTATAAAAAGCCTTAGCCTTTTTACTGAGTTTAGAAACATCTCCTCCTCCTTTAGTGGCTACAATTACAGCTTCCATAGTTACCAATCCCGTTTTATTATCAAATTGCACGTTTTCAAACTGGATTTCAAATTGACCTTCAAATTCCTTATTTATTAAACTCATATAAGTCACCATGTCAACACCGTCAGAGAAAAAGGTTAATTGTAATTTTCGACCATCTGGATCTATAAAGATCAAGGGATTATTTCCTATTCCAACATAAGGACTCATAGTAGGATATTCGCTTGCCAGCGGATCAACACTCAACCATCTTCCAATCCTCGAATCATAAATCCTCGCTCCAAAATCTAGACTATTCCCTTCCCCTTTCACTTCATCATCTTGCTCCTTCCCATTAAATCCAAAACGATAGTCCGCACGCTCCCCACGTCCTTCCATCTTCATCCCAAAGGGATAATAGTCGGAGGTCATGCGAATATCGGCTAGCCAGTCCTCAGCTCCACCCGTTCCAATAGAAATTTTTCTATCTGTGATTACTGCCAGCACATTGCCCAAGTGATTGGAGAGCTCAAATTGCTTAAAGCCACGACACTGGATGGCGATGCTGTCCTGAAAGGAAAGGTCATAATAAATTCCACTGATCGCGTCTGGTGCATAAGCATCACCGTTGTAGGCGCGCTTAACCAAGGTGGTGTCTTTTTCAAACATACCCAAGCGGCTTGAGCCGTAAAGATGCAATTCGTTGAGTGTGAAGCGTTCTTCCCAAGCGGTGCTTTGCCCTTCGGTGGCCTCTACTTCACGCTGATAGGTCGCCATGATATTACTCTGGGCGTCGCGCATGTAATAGGTATAGCTCGCCGGATCAGTATTTTTCGGAATCACTTTTTTCCAGAGACGATTTCCTCCTGCATCATAACCAAACTCAAGATCGGGTTTAGTGCTGTTCGGCTCACGAGTAATGCGCTTGATTTTACCTGTAGGGGTCCAATCGATATTGGCGATTTCGGCTTCTTTGTCTTTGATCAGGTTGCCGACTTCGTCGTAGGTGTAGGTATGTGAAAGCGGATTATATTGGCTATAGCCCGTTGCCTGATCTTCGAAGTCATTAGCATAGTTTGCTGTGGCATTCAGCTGATCACCTACAGCAAGCAGACGATTAGTCAAGATATTACCAAAGCCGTCGTCTGCGTAGTGGTATACCAGGTTATCCATGTCCGGACTGGACGCATTTCCATCTTTTCCGCTGCGCTGCAGGTTCAGTATATTGCCATTAGCATCGTAGCTGTAGCGAGTACGGAACTCCTCAATCGCCGTAGCGGGATCATCCCAGACGTTTCCGGAAATGCTTTGAGAAGCCACATTCATCCCTGTAATCCGGTGCAATTGATCGTAGGTGTACGCTGTTAACTGTGGCGCATCGCCGCGCAGACTGGTCGCCATGCGACAGATATTTCCATTATAGAGTTCGCGGTTTCCGATATGGGCGCTGCTTGC
>JBGCFB010000260.1:0-3436 GCA_045106685.1 Bacteroidia bacterium
AGCGCAAATCCCGCCTAAACCTCCTGTCCCTGAACCAGTCCAAAAACGTGAAGAGAAGCCCACTACTACTCCACCTGTAGAGGTCACACACACGCCTCCACCTACGGAGGAAAAACCCGTTACTCCTGCGCCTACTCCTCAACCAGCAGCACCAACCGAGAGCCCTCAGGCAGCAGCTATTTCCGAGGAACCCAAACCTGCAAATTCGCCAAGAAAAGGCCTGGGCGGATTAGCGAATCTTGACCTTATAAAGTCGCAAGCAAAGGAGGCCGCATTAATAGCAAATAGCCAGGATAGTTCAGCCAAAGAAAAAATTTACGAAGTAGATCATTCCATAACTATACCGGAAAGCAATTTTAAACACGCACTGGATAGTTATGTGTCAGTACTACTTACGAGTGGAAAAACTATCCTAGCTACAGCGCTTCAAAATCCACAATTTACGCTTACCGCTAACAAGTGGACACTCACCCTCACTAATCAGCTTCTCCCCGATCTTGTTCAACGCGAGACAAAACTACTTCCTTATTTGCGGGAGAAATTACAAGTTCCAAACCTTTTCCTGGAGGTTGTAATTGATGAAAGTTATGTGAACCCTCAAGACAGCAAGCCTTATACTGACGAAGAGAAGCTTTCAGCCATGAAACAGAAGAACCCAACTGTGGATGATTTGCTGATAGCCTTCAAGACAAGAATTGCATACGAGTAGGCTAACATTTCATTCATCACCTCGGTATCACATTATTCATTCACTCGCGTTATCTATTAGATTATCGCATTATTCTGGAAGGCATAAAGTTTGTGCAAAACAATAGTTTACCCAAGCATGAATTCCGATTAACAAAGATGTAGTGCTACCCTAAGTTAACCGACCATAATTAATCTAATAACCAAACAATGAGTAACTCGAAAGTGAACGAATTACAGCGCTTGGAACAGGGCTTGTTCCAGGTGAACAATGTAATTCTCCGAACCCAGGAGATCGTTCTTCGCCGCTTTAATGTTTCAGCAGTCGAAGTAGACATACTTCAACTACTTGATATTGATGGCGAAAAGAAGATGAAGGATATTGGTGAGAATGTGCACGTGAAGTTGAGCAATCTCACAAATATCGTCGATAGAATGGAGACTCAAAAACTTGTAAAAAGAGTCAATTCTAAAGAAGACCGCAGATCCATTTTTGTACACATTACAAATAAAGGACGCGACCTCCTAAACAAGTACAATGACTACCTCCGCGAGGTATCGAGTCGTATGAAATCTGCTGTTCAGGATGAAGAATTCAAAGCCTTAATTTCTGGACTGGAGAAAATTGCACAAGTCGAACTCCCTTAATTGACAAGTGTACCGTTTGGATAATTGACCTCAGTTAAAACAAGCCCATGCGGGGCCACATTTGCCCCCGCCTTTACCCTATCCCTTGCTCTTAATGCTTGTTTAAGCGACTCCAGGCTCCTTTTTCCATTCCCTACCTCCAAAAGCGTACCGACCATTGCCCTTACCATACCACGCAAAAATCGGTTAGCTTTTACATGAAAGACCAGATGCGCGCCATCTATTTCCCACTCGGCTCGCATTAAATCGCACAGAGTAGTTCCTTGATTACCGTGTGCTTTACAAAAGGTCGCAAAATCTTTAAAATGCAAGAGGCTGTTCGCAGCTTCTTGCATTTTTTTTATATCTAAATCCTGTCGAATCCATAAAGCGTGCTGACGAAGAAGCGGCGATTTTTCTAAAACGATATGATATTCGTAAGCCCGGCTGACAGCATCAAAGCGTGCGTGAAAGTCAGGCCCCACATTCGAGTAAATTTGCTTCACCCCAATCGTATCAGGCAGAATCCCATTGAGTGACCACAGGAAATTTTGAGGCAAAGGCTCAGGCACATCTACATGCACGATGAGTTGACTGGCGTGCACGCCCGCATCTGTTCTACCGGCTCCCATACTGCTCAGTGGGTTACGCAGTATGGTACTCATCGCTTCATCCAGAACCTGCTGTACCGCGACTGCATTAGGTTGCTTTTGCCAACCTGCAAACGTGGTTCCGTCATAACAAATATCAAGGGCTATTCGCTTCATATTTTCTCAATTTGAGAATCTGCTTCTCTATTTGACAAAAGAAGCAAGAAGACAGAACAAGTCCATATAAATTGGGTTTATAATATTATATTTTTTTTCAAGCCTATTTTCCAAACAACATGCCAGTAGCTTTTTGGTTCCGTCGCGACCTCCGACTTGATGATAATACCGGCCTATCAGCAGCGCTCCAGGCCGGCGAGTCTGTTATCCCTGTATTCGTTTTTGATAAAAGCATTCTGGATGAACTACCAGAGCAAGATGCCCGTGTCGATTTTATTCACCGGACGCTAGCAGATATTCAAACTCAACTGCGGGAACTAGGCAGCGAACTCGTGGTACGCTATGGCCCCCCAACACAGGTTTGGGAAAATTTGCAGGCGGAGTACAACTTCACGGCGGTATATACCAATCATGACTATGAGCCTTATGCAATAGCGCGCGATACGGAAATGGCTAGCTTTTTTTCTACAAAAGGAGCAAGCTTCAACACGTACAAGGATCAGGTAATTTTTGAAAAAGAAGAAATCCTGACGAATACGGGCAATCCATACGCGGTATTTACACCTTATAGCCGCAAGTGGCGCGAGCAACTCACGCCTGCACATCTCGCTGATCGAAATACGGAAGCTCACTTCGATCAATTTTGGAAAACGGACCAACAACAGCCGATCCCTTCGCTTTCCAGCATGGGTTTTCAGCAAACAGACATGGTGTTCCCTCCACGGATTCCCGATAAGGAAATCATCAAAGTATATGACGAGAAGCGTGACTTCCCCGCCGAAAAAGGCACAACCCGCGTGGGGCTTCATCTTCGTTTTGGCACATTGAGCATACGCAAGCTTGCCCGTGTTGCTCGCAAGCTCAACGACACTTACCTGAGTGAGCTTATTTGGAGAGAATTCTACATGCAGGTGCTGTGGAATAACCAGTACGTCGTTAATGCGCCTTATCGAAAGGATTATTCCCTAATCGAATGGGAAAATAATGAAACGCACTTCAAAGCCTGGTGCGAAGGCAAAACGGGCTACCCACTCGTAGATGCAGGCATGCGCGAACTCAATGCTACGGGCTTTATGCATAATCGTGTTCGCATGCTTGTGGCTTCTTTTCTCAGCAAGCACCTTCTTATAAACTGGCAGTGGGGTGAGGCGTATTTTGCAGAAAAATTACTAGACTTTGAGCTTGCCTCTAATAATGGTGGCTGGCAGTGGGCGGCAGGTTGCGGCACAGATGCAGCACCTTATTTCAGGATTTTCAATCCAGAATCCCAGCTCAAAAAATTTGACTCTAAGGCCCGCTACGTCCGCAAGTGGGTGCCTGAATTTGGTACTCCTGCTTATCCAAAACCTATCGTG
>JBGCFB010000261.1:0-14429 GCA_045106685.1 Bacteroidia bacterium
CATGTCGAGCCGCGAAGCTGGCGAGACATCTTGACTTTTAGCCAATTAGTCGATAAAGTCAAGATTTCTCCTCAGCTTCGCGAGTCGAAATGACAATTTTGATAATAAAACGGACCTGAATTTATTCGTTAGACAACTTCATAATAACTTCTCGAAGCTTTAGCATCTAAAACTTTAACTATTACAAGGTCTTTCAAGACCTTGTAAAGAGATGCAGGCAATCGGTCGCCTCTCCGACTAATGATCGTTTTCCGTAACCTTTTTTCAATTTACATGTTTAAACATGTATATTTCACAGAAACATTCACATCTTTAACCACACATACAATGACTGCCAACATCATGACCCCATTTGACATTAGCCAAGCATTCGGACAAGCCGTTTCATACGAGCAATATTTCAGCTTGGTAGAAGAGGTCGTTGCAAAAGGCGAAACGACCGGACCTGTCCAAAGTGAAGCACTTGCGCATTACACGATGCTTAATTTGCGGAGGATGAAGCGTACCGAAAAAACCGTTACGCTCAGCGAAGAGATTCAGCAAGCAGTTGCTTCGATCACCCGTCCCCAGACCTGGGTGGTGCTTACTGAAGGTTGGTGTGGAGATGCTGCGCCTTTCAACCCGATCATTAATAAAGTCGCTTCGCTCAATCCCAATATTACCTTGGGCTTTTTGCTCCGCGACGAAAACCTGGAAGTGATGGATCGCTACCTCACCAACGGTGGCCGCTCGATTCCGAAGCTGGTCATGTTTGACGAGGATGGCAAGGAACTCGGCACCTGGGGCCCGCGCCCGCAGGCACTCGCAGACTTCCGAAACAAGTGGCTTGCCGATCCTGAAGTATCGCCTGAGCGCGTGAAGGAGCTTATCCAGAAGTGGTACGCGAAGGACAAGGGACGTAGCACGCAGGAAGAGCTTCTTGCTTTAATTGAAAATTGAGAATGATAAATTGAAAATTAGCCATCGGGCCCTTGGGGTTCGATGGCTTTTTTTTGTTTTGGGGGATGAGGTGGTTGTTTGGCGAAAGGGAACGATATTGAAATTAAACTGCACCAAGAATGAAAACCACAACATACGGGGCATTACTCATTCTCATCGCAGGATGCCAAAACCCGGCAACAACCACTTCACTCGAAGCAAAAAGTATCCGCTCATCTCCAAGATATGATAGCGCTTTTCAAAAGCTTGTGAACGAAGAGATCATTACAAATCCTGAGGACAAGAAATTCATATCGGACATTACTCAGCTCCAGCCTGTTCGTCTAGTCAGTTGCGATTCGATGGCGATTTCTTATGAAGACTCCGTTGACGAAAAGCGAATATCTTTAACCTTATCGCTCAAACGATTTGACAAGAAAAAACATGCGATCACATACAACGAAAATGGAGACCGTGAATTAATAGACGGAAAGGAGCCTTGGGGCGGATTTTACACATATCCTGAGACAGAAATCGATGCCTTAATGATTTCTGTCAACGGAAAGTTCATCAGTATGAAAGACGAACTGCGTGACCTTTTTAATTTCGATATGTGCGATTCCGACTCTAGAAGCTACTTTAATCCCAATCCGCTTTTGAAATACGATAAAGAAAATAAGGTCTTTTACCTATATGTCAAAGGAGGAAATGCTGCTGATTCTTACTTTGGAAAAATCATTTTTGATGAAGGTGGATACCTAAAAAGATATCTCGTACACTATGGCCAGCTTAGCAAAACCGGCTCATTTGGTGAAGGTTTTAAGGGATTTTAAAGATAAAACAGGCCTCATTAACAGCAGTAATTGCATACCAAATTTATTTACTTGGTCAAGTTGGACTCAAATACTCAATCATGAAAACACTCATTTGCCTCGCACTATCACTCCTACTCCTTTCTTGTTCTGCAACTAAAAAAACTACCAAAACAAAGCTTCTGAATAGTCGAACATTTGCTTTGACAGAAATCTCAACAGACTCGACTTATGGCCTTACTCCTACTAATCCAGTGGAAGTTGGCGGAGCACATGATATGGAAGGCCCTTTAAATGAGCAGCGTTACCTCAATGCATTAGCTGGCCCAAATGGAGAGGATGTCAGCTACTTCCGATTGGGCAGTTGCTGTCCGGTAAAGAGTAAAAATGGATTTATGGGAATGGCTATGCTGGATAACTACCGGGTAAGCTGGAAAGGATCGAGCGATACAGTCTCTATTTTTATCAATATGTATGATAAGGGTGAATTGAAAGCCCCCGTTGGTTTTACAATATGGTAGTAGGTAGATATTTTTATCGTGCTTTTATTTTAGCTTTTTGTTATTTTTTTTGGCAAAAAACTAAAAATACATTTATCTTTACACCCATCTCCGGCAAACGTCTCAGCTTTGCATTCCTCATGTTTCCCATTTCCTACAAAACATGCGCATCGCTAACCCGCTGTATGATCATGCTTTCAAATATCTGATGAATAATAATCGCCTTGCGAAAAAGGTGATTTCCACCATTATTGATCAACACGTAATCAGTCTTGAGTTAAACCAGCAAGAATTTGTCCGCCAGGGTGATGTTCGTGGCTTCCGGATTTTCAGGCTCGACTTAAAAGCCACAATTCAACATGCCGATGGCCGCAAAGAGCAGGTCATGATCGAACTTCAGAAGTCTAAGTTGCCTACTAACGTCCATCGCTTCCGGCAATACCTGGGTAGCTTATATGCTGATGAATCTGCAAGCCAAAGCCTTTCTTATGAAGGAGTGCCAAGTCAGCTACCGATCATCACAATTTATATTCTAGGATACAATATCCCGGACTTACCAGTGCTCGCCACACGTGTAGAACGAAAACTGATCAATGCTTCTACTGGGGAAGAGATCGATCATGATAGCAACTTTGTTAGAGAACTCGTCCACCAGAGCCACATTCTTCAGATTCGTAGGCTCCCCGAAGAGCGCCAAACCCGCCTTGAGCACTTCTTACAACTTTTTGATCAAAGCCGTGTCACAGACCAAAACTTCATTCTGGAAATGGATGATATTCCGCCGGATTTTCACGATATTGCATCTCGCCTTTCAGAACCGCTTAAAGATGACGACATGGTTAATCACTTCACCGTAGAGCAAGAAATGGAATTATGCTTTCGCATCCTGGATGCTGAAAAGGCTCGCTTGATACGCGAGCGTGAAGAAGCGATTGCGGAAGTAGATACGGAAAAAGCGCGGGCCAAATCAGCCGAAAAAACGATCACCAAACTCATCTCCATGATGCTAAAGCAAGGGCATTCACATGAAGAAATTCTATCTGAAACAGGTATGTCATCTGAAGAACTAGAGGCAATCATGAGCAAGTCTTAGGACAACAAGTCTAATCCCTAAACTCCAGCAACCTATCGATCTGCTTGAGGTGATGATAAATATGGTGGTGGGTAAAAAAGAGCATTTCACGCAAGGTAATCTTGCCGAGGAGCGGATGTGGTAGCTGTCGCTTATCGAGTTCCTTTTCGGACCATCGGGGAAGGTTGTCATCAAATAGCCTTGCGCTGCCCTGCCACTTCTCCATAATTTCCGCAAAGGGCTTACCACGCAAGTCCGGCTCAAAGCCCGTTCGGGCTGGCACATTCACCAGTTGAGACTGATAGAACTCCGCCATCGCGTCATAATCACGCGATCCTTTGGAAGACGATCCAAAAGCTCGAATAGCGAGCTTCGGCATACCAAAAGCCTTACCTGGAGCACGCGTCGCTACTATAAGATGCACGACCTGCTCGGCTATCGACCATTTTCCAGGAATATGATGCTCAGTGGCAAAATCCTCACTAAGGCCGGAACAGCGTTCCGTTACCGCGGCGACAGCTTCGTGAATTCCAGCGAGGGTAGTTTCTTTTTCTTGATACATGTCTTCGCGTTATGGTTATAATGAAGAATGATTGTATGAGTGAATGATAGAATTGGCTCAGAGTACTTTTGATAATGTTGAATGAGTGTATGATAGAATTGGGCTCAGGCTTTTGCTAATAATTTTGAATGAATGGATGATAGAATTTTGAATGGGTTATTCCCTCACTCTATCATTCAACATCCAATCATTATAAAAAGAAACACAAGCGATTCTCTCATCCTATCATTCAACATTCAATCATTATAAGAAGAAGCGTGAGCGATTCTCTCAAGTTGCAATATATTTAGAAATTGCCCCTTCAAACAACCTTTTATCATGAGCCTAAAAAAGAGTGTCTACAGCCTGATCGATGGCGAACGCGGCACACACAAAGCGGATGCCTACGTCGATATTTTGATTTCAGGCTTGATTATGTTGAATGTCGTGGCTGTTTTTTTGGAGTCATACCAGGAAATCGACGAACTATACGGCACCCATTTCCGCATTTTTGAGGTGTTCTCCATCATTGTGTTTTCTATTGAATACATCGCGAGAGTCTGGACCGCAGACTTGCTGTATGAGCACTTGCCTAAAACCAAGGCTCGTCTCAAGTTTATATTTTCCTTTTTTGGCCTCATAGATATATTGGCGATTATGCCTTTCTTTTTGCCATTTTTCTTCAAAATCGACTTAAGGATCATGCGTGCCCTGCGCTTGCTAAGACTTCTGAGGATTTTCAAACTAGGCAGACACTCACGATCCATGCGAATGGTAGGCGACGTACTCAAGGATACTCGCTATGACCTCATGGTGACCATGTTTGTGACATGTATCCTGTTGATCATGGCATCTGTCCTGATGTACAATATTGAACATGCTGCCCAACCGGATAAGTTTGAAAACATCGGGCAGTCCCTATGGTGGGCGATCGCTACGCTTACGACAGTAGGCTATGGTGATATTTTCCCTATCACCGCTATGGGCAAACTCCTCAGCGGAGTCATCGCGCTACTTGGAGTAGGGATTGTAGCCCTTCCGACAGGCATTATTAGCTCGACGTTTGTAGAAAAAATTCGCGAGCGTAAAAAGCTGGAAAGAAAGCACAAAAAGCACCCGGATGTCTGCCCTTGTTGTGACAGACCGCTTTGATCCTGTTGAATGTTGATCTCATGTACTCATGAGGGACTTGTTGAGTACATGAGTGCAGAGTTAAGAAATCAGCGTGCAGAGGGATAAGAAAAATCAAATATTTCTACTCTGAACTCTGATTTCATGTACTCAAAAAGCGCACTATTCCTCCCTCATAACCGGAAGCTCAATCGTAAAGGTCGTTCCTTCTCCTGGCTTGCTGGATACTTCAACTTCACCGTTGTGCTGCTGGACGATACCGTAGCTGATACTGAGCCCAAGGCCTGTGCCTTGTCCAACATCCTTGGTGGTATAAAATGGTTCAAAAATGCGGTTCGCCACATCCTCTGCCATTCCTTTCCCATCGTCAGAAATATGAATGCGCACCTGCGTCGCAATATCATTCGTCTTTTCTGCTTCCGTACGAATCGTGATCGTTCCTTCTCCTTCGATAGCCTGGGTAGCATTTACAAGTATGTTCATAAACACTTGATTGAGCTTTCCAGGCAGGCATGAGATACGCGGGATTTCGCCGTATTCTTTTTTGACTGCGATACGATTCTTGGTTCTGTTTTGGAGCAAAACGAGGGTAGAGTCCAGGCCTTCATGAACATCAGCAAGCATGAATTCTTCTTCGTCCATGCGGGAGAAGTTCTTCAGGCCAGCAACGATATTTTTGGTGCGAAGTGCACCTTCTTTGATGCCTCGTAGCAAGCTATCGACTTCATCAAAAAGCTCATCCGCTTCGATCTCCTCACGGAAGGCTTCCATCTCCTCCAGTGCAGCTTGAATATCCTGCGCATCTTTCAGGCTGACAGCCTTTTCGAAGAGCTCCTTCAAGTCGGCAATATCACGCGTCAAAGGACCGATATTCGCACTCACAAAGTTGATCGGATTGTTGATCTCGTGTGCAATTCCTGCCGTAAGCTGACCCAGCGAAGCCATCTTCTCCGATTGCACCAACTGGCCTTGCGTGGACTTCAACGCTTGCAGCGTTTCGCTGAGCTTCTGGTTTTTCGTATTCAATTCGCGCGTACGCACCTTCACCTTTTCATCAAGCGAAGCATAGAGTAAAGCGTTTTCAATTGAGACACCAATTTGAGCAGAAAGAATACGCAGCACTTCTATTCGGTCCTCCGTAAAGGCCCCTCGTGTAAGGTTATTTTCCAGGTAAATAAGACCCGTAAGTTTCCCTTTGTACAAAACAGGGTAACACAACACAGACAAGGGCTGAGTCCGCTGCACATAAGGATCGCGACTAAAATTACTATGCGAAGCAGCATGGTCAAGCACAATCTCCTGGTGCTTGCGTGCAGCATAGTTCACAATCCCCGATGAGAGTCGTTCGCTTTGCTCTACTGGCACCTCAACGTCGGTTTCTGTACGGTTGCGATCGCCTTCAGCTACGACCATCAGCTTCTCATTTCTACATAAAATAAAAGCACCACGCTCAGCTCCTGCGTTTTCGATCAATATCTTCAACATCGACGCCAGAAGATTACTCAACACGACCTCCGCCGAAAGGGCGATAGCCGCCCGGTTGATACTCGACAAGTCGATATCAGAAAGGCCACTACTGCTGGGTGTGCGGCTTAGTGTCAGGCTATGGTGACGTTGCTGCTGGATAAAGTGCGGATAACGCGCTGCCATATGCTCTGCTTTCGCACGTGCTCCCCATTGCATGTACTGGGCATGGGCTTTCTTGAGAAAAGATTCCGCCAGGAAACGATTTCGCTGGGCCCGGTAAAACTTTCCTGTAAGCTCCAGGCCAAGCGCCTCTTCATGTCTAAACCCGTTTTCACGTGCTAATTGAATCGCTTTATCATATAGTGGGCGAGCTTCATTTTCTTTACCCAGAAGGCGATTCTCTTCGGCTTGAAGAAGAAATAGTCGGTGCAAAAAGTTCGCCGGCGCACTTGCAGAGAGTTTTTCAAGCTGCTTGCGATTCGCCGTTACTCTGGCAGAAAGCACTTGTCGTTCCTGCCGGTTTGCATCCTCCATAAGCGACAAGCAAGCCAAGGCATCATAAAACGGAAATATCCCTATAGCAAAGAAAGGAACAGCTTCGTTTTGCTTCTTGAGAGTGTCAGCAATTTGGAGGGCTTCTTCACTTTTTTCAAATAAACAAGCCATAAACAAACGAGGAAGCAGGACAGCCATTCTGCCAAAATCATAATTGCTCGTTTGGGCATACGCTTCCAATTCGCTCATATCGACCATCTGATCCTCTGCTTCTCCCGTCTGGAGTTTACGACAGATATCCAGCGTAACACGAAGGTGGCGCACAGCTCCCTCCTGCCCCATATCCTGCATTTCTTTCAAAAAACGCTTTATAGTTCGGGAAAGAGGATCAATGCTTCTTCCTGCGAAAAAACTGAGGTAGATGTACTGATCAATAGCGAAGCCAGCAGTCGCCAAATCACCAGCTTTGATGCCTTCGTGATAGGTGCTGAGGAGTTTGGGTAAAATATCGCGCAACGGCTGACGCAATACAGCCAAGGTGCTATAAAAATTAAAAACTGCTCTGGGGCGATATTGTGAATCGGGAAAGCGATCAGCCAGCTTGAGGCTCAATTCTCCAAAAGCATATCCTTTCGCAAATTGATTTTTATACTGATACCACCACATTCCATAACCCAGATAAGCACCCACACTGTACATGCTATTACCTTTTGTAATAGACATATGAAGGGCCTTAAAGGTGATCAGTGGGCTCAATTTCGGGTTTGCGATAAAAACGACCTGCCCTATTACAGACATAATCCGCAGAGCTGCTAACACTTGCGGATCATCGCAAGCTGGAAGCTCAAGGAGTTGATGAGGTTCCATGCTACGCAGCGTCCATCGGATCTTATAGAGTGCCTTTAAATAGTGTCCTTTTCGTGGATTGGCAGGGAATTTTATTCCAAGATGGGTCAGGAATGCAAGGCCCATCGATACGGCTTCCTCAATGCGCTCACGCGTAATCAATGATAGAATGCGCAGTTCGTATGCTTCGACCTTATCCATAAGGTTTACCGCTTGCCTGATTTGGCGATCGGTAAGGAGGTCGAGTGTATTGTAATTTCCTTCGAGATAGGCTGCTTTTATCGCCTCGGTATTGAGTTGATTGTTGAGGTTATAGTGATTTTCCCAACCATAATGCACCAACAGGTCGAGGCCGTTTTGTAAATAATTGAGTGCCGCTTTGTAGGCAGAGCGAGCAATCGCTCTACGTCCTGCTTCCAGATTAAGGCGAGCAAGCGTACGGCGATCTTCCTTCCCATCGACCAGTACGATTCCTTTATTCCATTGATCTACTGTTTCAAATAGGTGCTCATCGCTCGAAAGCTCTGTGGCCTGATGTTGAGAATAGAGAAAACGGCCAGCTTTGAGGTGTAAAAGGGGAAGGTCGTTTTCGCTTAAATTTTGATAAACAGCTTCATGAATCCGAGCGTGCGTAAATCTATATACAACATCGGCCGGGCCGGAAGGATGGGTAAGGTCAACAAGAAGTCCTTCTCCTATCGCCTGATTCAACGCAACGATCAAACCTGCAGGGTCTTTACCGGTCATGTGTTGCAAAGCAGAAAGGGTGAAGGTTTCGCCCAGTATACTGCCCATTTCCAGCGACTCGCTTGTATCAGGTGTCAGCACACTGATCTTTTCGGCCATGAGGGTGACCACATTATCGGTCACATGCATCTCCCGGATGCCATCGCGATTCCATATCCATTTTGAGCTCAGAGGGTCATAGGAAATCAGGCCACGTTCATGGATAGAGAGTAGTGTTTGTTTCGTAAAAAAGGGGTTACCCTGTGTTTTGCCCAAAAGTAATTCTGCCAATTCTACGACATCGTCCTGGCCTAAGGCATCGCGTAACATCGCCTCTATTCCTTCCAGGCTTAGGTTATTCAGTACTAGCTCATCACGAATAACATTCTCTTGTTCCAATTGCTCCCAAAGCTTGTCCACGACTTTGACATCGCTATTTAGCTCTGCACGATGCGCAAAGATAACGGCGACAAACGGTGGCCGGGATTCAACCAGAAGGCGAATAAGTCTTACATCATCATCATTCATCCATTGGGCATCATCGAGAAAAAGCACCATGGGCTTTTCTGAAGTACCTAATACCTGAATGAATTTGAGAAACAGATGACGCAGACGATTTGAGGCTGCTTTTGTCCCTAAAGACTTTACATCAACCTGCTCCCCCAAAATCAAGGACAAGTCAGGAATGATTGCTGTGATCACTGACGCTTCATCACCGAGTGCATTTCGAAGGCGGCGTTTCCAGACTTCTAGCCCAGCGCTATCTTCTGCAAGGAGTTGATGCACTAAATCTTCAAAAGCCTCGACAAACGCTTTAAGCGGTTCACTGTCGCTACGATCGCTAAAATTCCCTTGTGCAAAGTAACCTCCAAGCCCTCGTACCTGATGACTGAAAGACATCGCAAGGGACGTTTTTCCTGTACCTGTTTCACCCGAAATCCTCACATATTCGTGCGTTCCCAGCCTCAGGCGCTCAAACATCTTTGCGAGGCGTATGTTGTGCTGATTTCGCTCATAGAGCGCATCAGGCAGCGCTAGCTGGTGGGTGGCGCTATTGAGCGACAGATTAAACGACGTGATTTCTCCGTGTTTTTTGATCGATTTTTGACAATATGCTAAATCGCGGGCAAGCCCTTCGGCGCTGGCATAACGAGCTTCTGGCTCCTTTTCCAAAAGCTGAAGAATGATCCTTGCAACCGGGCCAGGAAGGTCTGGGCTGATCGTGTGAGGATGAGGTGGAGTTTGTGCCAAATGAGCGTGTAAAAGCTCTGCAGCATCTTCCAGTTTAAAAGGAAGCTGACCGGTAAACCACTCATACAAAACAACTCCCAGTGAATATAAGTCTGCGCGATGGTCTACAGGACGGCTCAGGCGGCCGGTCTGCTCAGGCGAGATATATGCGAGCGTACCTTCAGCGCGCTCACCGGGTGGCAAGTGCTGGCCGGGGCTAAGCCGACGGGCAAAGGCAAAATCGATCAGCTTGACCCGATAATCTTCGGCGTCTTTTGCGATCATGACATTGTTCGCTGTAAGATCGCGGTGAAGGATACCACGTGCGTGAATACGAGACACCGCCCTACTCAGGATAATCGCAACGTTTAGCTTTTCTTCAAAGGAAGCGACTTCAGTTTTTTTAAGGGAAGCGCCTTCTACATATTCCAGGTAAATAGCCTGACGGTCCTCCACGATTCCTTTTCCATACACCTGACGGACTTCATCGAGTTGAAGGTCATGGGTAAGGTTAAACTCATTCAGAAGCATTTCGAGTTCTTCCTTACTCGGATCTGTATTGCGGAGCATTTTGATCACCACCGGCTTCAATGGGTCCGAACGGTCCATATACAGGGTCGTCTTCTGGCCGTCGTGGATGAGGTGCAAATCCTTCATGGTTATGGGAACTGGATATAGATTGACGGAACATGCTTGGTGAGCCATACTCCATTTTCACTTTCATAAAACACTCCTCCCTCACGATGCATTGCTGCTGCATCGACAATGAGGATAACAGCCTCGCCTCTTCGACTTCCCACTTTCGTAGCCGTTTCCAAATCTGGAGAAAGATGAACGTGGTTACGCTTCCCGGGCTTCAGCCCTTGGGATTTTATACTTCCTACAAAACGCGCGACAGTACCGTGATACAGCTGTGACGGAGGCACTGCTGGATTATAATCGAGAGCAACGTTGACGGTATGACCTTGGGCAGCCCGGATACGGTCCTGTTCTGCATCATAGGTAAAACGCTGTTTATCATTCGCAGCTATCATCCCCAACAACTCCTCCTTATCAGTATTTAATTTCGTTTTTGTCAGTGATTCTAACAAAACAGGCATCGCTACCCAGCCCTGAGCATCAAGTTCCAGCCCAATATGGTCCGGTCGATGCCTCAAAACAAGGCTTAAAAACTTACTCAATTGCCTATATCGTTTCTCTACGTTCATATTCCCGAAAATAAATAGAAAAAAATTAGCATCGGGTTTGCATCGTAACAAAAAACCGACTTACCTTTGTCGGACTTTTGAATGGGAGTTTAGCTCAGTTGGTTCAGAGCACCTGCCTTACAAGCAGGGGGTCGCTGGTTCGAGCCCAGCAATTCCCACAAAATAAAAAGCACTTACAAGATCATTCTTGTAAGTGCTTTTTTTATGCCTTCGATTCTTGATACTCGGCCTTTGATGTTCGATCTTTGTTCTTGAGAAGTCAGAATCGAACAGCAAGGCATTTTATTAAAAAAACTACACCATGTCACTCAACAATCGAAAGAACAGCACGAAGATCGTTTTAGGAGTAGCTATTCTGTTTTTGGGCATCATGGCGGTTCAATTTTTTACTCGAAAATCACCCACCGCATATGCACGCCAACTCACGACTGAACGTGTGCAAAAGAATGGTGAGTTCCGTACCTCAGCCAATAGTCCAATCATCGAAGACAAACGCCGGACATTCAATGGCCTCAAATACTTTCAACCAGACGAAGCGTATATCGCAAAGGCGCGTCTCGAGCAGCTCGGTGGCGGTGACACGATCATTCTGGGCACAACCCAAGGCACTAATCGCAAGCTGCTAAAAGCAGGTACACTTATATTTAATCTTCAGGAGCGCGAGCAGCGTCTTTCGGCATTCCGCTATCTCGACGGGCCGCGAAACACCTTGTTCATCCCTTTTAAGGATATCTCATCAGGCAAAACGACATACGGTGGAGGACGCTACCTCGAGACTGTAGTCGAACCAGGCAAAACGATTGAGCTTGACTTCAATCGCGCGTACAATCCCTACTGCGTCTATAATGATGCTTTTGTTTGCCCGCTTCCGCCACTAGAGAATAAGCTCCGTGTGGAGGTGCTTGCGGGAGAGAAGGCTTATGAGGAATGATTCCTTTTTCTTTGCCCCAGGCTCTAAAGAGCCGGGCAATAATGAAAGATATTTAGGCTAAAGCCTTTGGATGGTTCATGACGCTTTAGCGCCTAATCACTTTTGCTATTGCAGGTTTCAAGGCCATTTATGGCCCTGCAAATATTGCCAGGCCTTAAAAGACCTGGCAATACTAGAACCCGTTGATGCTAAAGCAGTGAGCTTATCATGACGCTTTAGCGCCTAATCACTTTTACTATTGCAGGCTTCAAGGCCATTTATGGCCCTGCAAACATTGCCAGGCCTTAAAAGACCTGGCAATAGTAGAACATGTTGATGCTAAAGCATTGAGATTTTCATGACGCTTTAGCGCCTAATCACTTTTACATTAATCACCGCTTCACCACCTTTACATACTGCATGCTGTTGCCTTCTCTGAATTGAAGGATATAGATGCCAGGACGAATGTCTGCAAGATCAAACTGGTAGCGGTCGGTAACAAAGGACGGGAATGCCACGGTTCTGCCATCCAGGCTCAGTAGTTGAATATCCGAAAGGGTATTGTCACCAGGAAGAAGAAAGATGCTTTCATCGGCGGGGTTTGGAAATACCACTGAAGTGTAGGTCGGTGTCACGAAGGTTTCGACGGCGTCGCTTACTGGAAGCCTGGTGCCAATATTATCGATTATTGTCCCCTGGTTGAGCAGAGGCGAAAATTCGGTGTCCCATCGCTTGTTGATGTCATCGATGATGACGATATCGAGTTGGGCGATTTCGCCATAGCCGCTGACCATGGCCTGGTCTGTACGCGTGATTGCGATGTCTACTTTACCTTCTTCTCTTATTTCTTTATAAAAAATGAGTAAGGAATCTGCTGGCCCCAACCATGAGTTGGAAATATCTATCTGCCAGCTGCCGGCTGCGACCTGTGCGGAGTCAAAGCTGAGCGAAAATGCCAGTCCATAGACGCCAGCCGCAGGCTGTGCGGCGGTTCCTAATTCAAGCCCCAGGCTTACCTGATCGCCTGCATTGACCTGCGCGGGGTGGCTAATCGTGAGTGGCGTGCCTCCAACTGTAAAGCTTCCCCAACCCGTCTTGTTATACGTTTCAGCGTAGTTTCTGCCAATAGCGACTACGTCTGATGAGTCGATCAAACCATCTCCATTTGAGTCGACATGTTTCAGGTTGGTTCCTGCGCTGGTTTGAGTGGACCAGTCATCGCTGTACTGAGGTGACCAGTGAAGCGTAGCGTTAGCACGCGTGGGTCCCGTTTGACCAAAAGCTAAGCCCACATTGAGTACGTCCAGCACGCTCACTTCCTGATCATCGTTTGTATCACCTGGCCACATCGCTCCGTCCGGCCCGCCGGAAGTATCTCTTCTACTGAGAATAAGCGAAGGGTCGCCGAGAAGCGCCATCTGGCGGGTGTGATTGCGTGTCTGAATGCCCGGAACTGAGTCTAGGTATGCACGCGTAGTTGCCAGCATCACTGCTCCTATGGGTTCTTCGATCATCTTATCGGCGAAGAGTTCCATGAAAATTTCACTGTATGTTTTTAAAGGAGACAAGTAGCCTGCACTTGTATTTCCCATCCAGACGGCAGCGCCTCGATCTGACGCAGAAATCCAGCGTTCAGCCTGGCTATTTTCACTTAAAAAGTCTGTCCCAAAACAACCATTAATAAACATAAAAGGAGGCTTAAGTGAATCTTCATAAAACCCTATTTTATGAAGATTCACATCCAAAATATTTGATGAAGCATGCCCAAAGAAGTAGCGCATTCCCTTAGCTGGATGAGCACAGGAGAAGTCCGGCCAACTAATAGTGTCTGCTCCTATCTTCTGAAAATAACAAGTCGTATCGCCTCCTAAAATCGTGTCGCCATAGGTATCCATGATATTATTAATGCCAAGCGAAATCGCGCTTTGCTCACCTACACTTGCTCCACCGCCCATAAAGGCAGCCTCGCGCATCCAGTCGTAATTGTTCTGGATTTCCCACACCGGTACTTTTTGAAGATAATTAAATCCGGCGCTATCGTGACGAATTGGCAAACGCCCCACTGCAAAGCGTGGCTCTTGCATCTCTCTGACAGTCGCCGCAGGGTCAGTCATCGCGGCGAAGGTATGATCAGAGGCTGGAAAACCCCAGGTAGGAATTTGGTTGGAGGTACTTTGTCGGGTCAAAGCATCGGCATCCGCCCAAATGAGCAAGTATCCAGGTGTGGTATTCCAACGCTGAAAAGCGCAATCGCAAAAACGCTGGATCGCAAGTGGCGTTACCGTTCCGTAACCAAAACCATTATAGACATCGTCGGCAAAAACCACTTTTGTCGAAATCCCCAACGAAATCTTATAGGCAGCATAAGCACGCGCGGAAGTCTCCAGCGCAGCAGTTGTCAGAATAATCATCTGTGCGCCGCTATCAGGATCGCACAACGGATTCATGCTCACTGCGCCAATACGCGGGGTTTTTATACTTGCATCCGTCACTAATAACAGATCACTGGTGCTCGTCATGGCCTTTACCATCAGTTCAGCATTTCCGTTTTGTACCAAACCCGCAAAACGCTG
>JBGCFB010000262.1:0-3690 GCA_045106685.1 Bacteroidia bacterium
ACGGCTCGGGTGTCACTCACCACGGCTGGAATATTGGCCTGGCCACTGAGGTGATCCACAGCCTCTTTCAAATGCGAAACAGGAATCACATCGAGCTTGTCGACGATGGCTGCTTCGTGAGCATTTTGCTGCGGAAGGATAAAGCCTTTGAGGCCCATTTCGCGGGCTTTGACCGCGAGTGGTAACACGCCTTTGATCGGGCGCAGTGAACCGTCGAGCGATAGTTCGCCCATGATCAGATAATCTGCGATGAGATCACTCGGCATCTGACCGTCGGCACTGAGAATGCCCAAGGCAATCGGTAGGTCATAGGCTGAGCCTTCCTTGCGGACATCGGCCGGCGCAAGGTTGACGGTAATACGTTTGCGTGGAAAGGAAAAACCGTTGTGAACGAGCGCAGTCTCGACCCGCGCGTAGCTTTCTTTGATGGCATTGTCGGGCAACCCTACGAGGGTATAGCCGAACTGGCCAGCGTTCACATTAATTTCGATGGTAATAGCATTGGCGTCGATGCCGAGGACCGCGCCGCTGTAAGATTTGACGAGCATGAAGGTGTCATGGGAAAGGATATATGCTCAAGTGCCTTATTGGCGTCTCCGAAGATAATTACGTGTAAATATAGTAATATTTTTTGGGATACGTATTTTGTTGGTTTTTTAAAATTGTAGAGTCGCGTTTTAACGCGACTCGCAATCTGATTCCCCTCCGGACCTGAGACGCATTAAAATGCGTCTTTACAAAGATGGTTGTATCATCAGGTTTAATTTTGCCCTAACCCCGTATTAGTTTAGTGGATCACTTACTGGCCGGGATCTCGGATTTGCGGGGTCGTTCAGCGCGCAATCCCGGCCTACGGCTTGCTGGCTCCAGGCTGGACTACGCACGATCATCCCACTGCCCGAAGTCCACCCTAGCGCGAGAGTAGGTTTAGCTAATCACTCTTTTGTGAAAATCAATAAGTCGCTACTAGTCCCAATCACAAAGTGCTTTCCAGATGGGGAAAACCCATATACTTTTAATGTGTCTGCTGAATAAATGTTGAAACACTTTTTACAATCTTGGTCAGAATAAATTGACATCCTATTTGGTTGAAAAATGATGTCGATATCAGGCCAATCTAATGCCATCAGCTCAAGATTCTCTCCATGTAAGTTTCCCGTTGGTAAACCTCCGCCATGTAGACCTGCAATCTTGATTTTTTCGTCGCTTACATCGCCAATTCCGAAGCAGGTAAGATTTGCATAATCAATCTCAAAATCATCATGATAATCTCGGTTGACCTTTTCAAGCTTTGAACAATCAAATAACCCTCGGCCATTAGTTGAAATCACTAATAATAGGTCTGGTTTTTTACTTGAGAAGCCTACTTCAGTTAAGCCACCAACGTCGAATTGCTCATATTGCCAACCTTCAGGACATGGCTTAACAATAGCCTTTTCAAGAAACTTTCTGAGTCTTTTTCGATTCTTGTTTTGGTCATATTTTTCAAAAAAATTCATCTTGAAATTACTTAGTCTGGTCTATCTAGCCAGCGTCGCAAGCTTTCTTTTTGCGATTCTGTGAGTATGATATTGCGCTTTAATCCTGTATAAATCGAGTTGGGGTATTTCGTTAATGCTAACCAAATAGCCTCATAATGGTATTTTAAGGCTGGGCCTGTAGCCTTGTCAAGGGTATATTCAATCAACTCTCTGCTTTCCCTATTTTGGTATTGGACAATGGCTAGATAGAGAACCCTGTTTAAAGAATAACTAAATCCGCTGGGCTTCGCTATTTCTTGTTCATGAATGTGCTTCAAATATGGGAAAAACTCAGCATGAGGAAAATGTATAACAGCTCGTAAACCATAGTATTGATCGCGAGTTTGTGTCTTGCTCAACCAAGTCTTAATGAGTGGTATATCCGTTTCCTTTTTGTACTTCGAAATAGCAATAAGAGCCGCTGGATTATCTTCTTTATTGTAGATTTCCTTAAGTCTTTCATAATACTTATCCAAAGGTTCAATCGCTTTTAGAAGTGCATTTCGAGCCTCTAGTTGGACTTTTTTATCAAAAAGCAAAACACTGTCAATAGTGCTTTTTTCCTTACCATTTAGCTTGTAAGCCTCATTGGAAACGTAATTAGGAGTTACAATTTCAAGAAAAAAATCACCCACCAACTGCCTGCTGATTATACATCCTTGAAAGGTGCCTATCGTGTCATGATCATGAAGGTGTTTGATCAGAATATTTACAGTGCTTGGGTGTTTACGTTCTGCCAATGCCTGAAACGAATAGCACTTTACCGCTGGGTTTTCATGATCTGTAAGGGTCAGTAATTCTTGATCAGTGGCTTTGGCCTTTAGTATTTCGAATCTATCCCATTGGTTTGACCTTTCGCCTGCGTATCCGACTGCCATGCTATAGTACATATTGGTCTCGGCTATTTTGTCTATAGTCTTTTGTAGTTCTTTACTTATTTGAGAATACGATGATTGGCTTATCAGAAGGATGAGAATGGTGATGAATGACTTCATAGTGGTGGCTTATTTTATATGTATTTGATTCAAAAAAATACGAAAATCCATATTCATAATTATGCTAATCATCATCCATGATTCGCGTTCTCCCAAATCAGCAAATCGTCAATTCGCTCGATCTGTAGATTCAATTCGAGGTTGATTGCAATTATGCGTTTGGCAAATTCCTTTAGTGCCAACTTTGCTTCATCAATGGCGGTGCGCAAAGCTTGTATGTCGATCTCAAGTCGCGTATCGGGTGGTGTTGGTTCAAAGTGCTCATCATGCTCTTTTACCGCAAAGTCAAATATGATCGTCCCTGATTCAAAGCTGATCGTAGGAGCGGGATGTCCTTCATAGTGAGAAGGAGTACCAGTGCTGATTTTTTCCCAATACGCTATGTCGCCCAGGTCGCCACAGCACTGCGGGAAGAATCTGTCCTCGCCATTTACCCTCAATACATATCCACCCAAAAACGGATTAGAGAGTTCTCTTTCTTTCATATCATCTTCCCGAAAAACTTCTGTAAAATCAGCTACAAGTTTTTTGAGATTATCATGAGAAATATGTTTTGGTTCAAAAAAAGGCGAACCTTTCAAATAAGGCTTGAATTCATCCTCAAAGCCTGCTTTTTCAAAAGATAACTTCCAGTATTGATGCCACGCGCCCTGATTTTTCCAATAAGGATAATGCTCAGGGACGGTGACTCCCTGATTATTATATCCTATTTCGAGTACTGGTATAAGTTCGATTTTCATTATTCCTCAATTTCTTCATCAAAGGCTTTTAATTCCATTCTCCTAAGCCTTTCAATAAGCGTGTTAAGTATCTGTGAACCTCCAATTACGCCAAATCCGTCCTGGAAATCGTGATTCGTAATAATCAAATAATCATCCTTATGCATGAGTTCGATTTCTCCTTTATTTAAACCGGCATATGTATAATCGAAGTCCGCATATTTATTTGGAAACGTTGAATGTATCCAGTTTTCGAACGCAGCCTTTTCGATTTTTTGTTTTGTATAAAGATAAAAATAGTGGCCGTATGTATATGGATAAAAAAAGCCTTCATTCGGCAGGATAAGTAAATCCGATACCGTCTTTCTTGATAGCCCAAACCATGTCTTTTTTTCTCGCTCAAAAGAAAAATACGGCACTTGAAGTTTACCCAATTCGAATTCCGACATGTTGAAT
>JBGCFB010000263.1:0-15889 GCA_045106685.1 Bacteroidia bacterium
GAGATTGCAGAAAAGCCAGAAAAAAATCTCCAATCACTGTTCATCAATCTGCAAGCATAGAAAAGACATTATTGCAGATTGGAAATTGGAGAAACGAGATTGCAGAAAAGCTGAAAAAAATCTCCATTCCCTCCTCATCAATCTGCAAGCATAGAAAAGACATTATTGCAGAATTGAAATTGGAGAAACGAGATTGCAGAAAAACTAAAAAAAAATCTCCAATCACTGTTCATCAATCTGCAATCTCCAATCAATTCTTGCCTCCCAAGCGAATCTTTGTATTTTCGAAGCCACGACAAAGACAGCTTATATGGAATTTCTTACTTCACTCAAGACATTTATTACTGAATTCTCCGAAGCCCTTTGGGGTTGGGGACCGGGCGGATTTCCTTTACTTGTGATTCTCCTTTTGGGTACGGGCTTGCTCCTTACCATCATTACAGGTGCTGTCCAGTTCCGCAAATTTGGAACAGGTATGAAGCTCGTTTTGGGTGGTGCTTTCAAAAAAGACGATAGTAAAGAACCCGGCGATATCTCTCCTTTTCAGGCCCTGATGACTTCGCTTTCAGCGACAGTAGGAAATGGAAACATTGCAGGAGTTGCTACCGCGATTGCGCTTGGTGGACCAGGTGCTGTATTCTGGATGTGGCTTACAGGCCTTTTTGGAATGGCGACAAAATACTCGGAAGCAGTACTCGGTGTGAAATATCGCGTTACGGCTGAAGACGGCTCTACAGCTGGCGGCCCGATGTACTATTGTGAAAAAGGTGTAGGAGGGAAGTTTGGTAAGTTTCTGGGCGTATTCTTCGCCGTTGCAGGCGTCATCGCCTGCCTTATTGGAACAGGTAATATGTTCCAGGCTAACTCCATCGCAGTTTCCTTTACTGCGCTATTAAAAGATTATCAGCTAGTGGCTGCCGGAAACGAAATCTGGGTCCAGGGCGGTGTCGGTATTGTCCTTGCCATCCTGGTAGGTTCAGTGATTCTGGGAGGCGTAGGCCGTATCGGTAACGTTGCCGAAAAGCTCGTTCCAACGATGATCGGCTTATATTTCTTAGCTGCTATTATCATTATCGGCATGCATATCACCGCAGTCCCTTCAGCCTTATGGTTGATCGTTGAGTCGGCATTTACGCCGAAAGGCGTACTCGGTGGAGCCGTCGGTATCGGTATTATGCAAGCCATCCGATTTGGTGTGGCGCGAGGTATCCTCTCCAATGAGTCCGGCCTCGGTTCGGCACCGATTGCACACGCCGCCGCCAAGACTGAAAGCCCCGTCAAGCAAGGCCAGATCGCCATGATGGGAACCTTTATCGATACACTCGTTGTGTGTACCCTTACTGCTTTGGTGATTACTGTAACAGGCGCTTATCAGGAAGGACCTCTATTTAGAGACCCAGACACTGCGCTTCGCGGCATTGATATGACCATGCATGCATTTGAAACCGCCATCCCCAGATCAAGTATTATGGTGATGATCGGCTCCTTCCTTTTTGGTTTTTCTACACTGTTAGGGTGGAGTTATTATGGAGAAAAATGTACCGAATATCTTTTTGGTTCAAAAGTTAAAACAGGTTATCGTTTACTCTTTATCCTCTTCCTCTTTATAGGTTCACTCCCAACGGCCGAAGGCATCAGTGCTGTCGTAGCTGTCGGTGATATCGGAAATGCCCTCATGGCAGTTCCCAACCTGATAGCGCTGGTGATGCTGGCGCGGGAAGTAGGTAGGATTACAATGGAAAAGATCAATGGCAATGACCTTGTCGACCAGATAGGGAAATAGAAATTCACCTATATATAAAAGCTTACAAAGGCTCTGCAATGTTTTGCAGAGCCTTTTTTGATTGCTAATACAAGTGACGAACACTACATTTGTTTATATGAGCATGCGCCTACTTTTTTGTTTGATCGGCTTTGTCATGGTAGGGCAAAGCACCCTGCAAAGTCAGGCTCCTTTTTATGTTGGAGCAGAATGGGGCCGCAGTACGACCTTTCGGCATCGCCCTGAAAAGATGCCCTTCAGCATCGATCAGCAGGCGGGATTCTTCGCCGTGCGGGCCATGTGGGAAACGAACGATCAGCGCTATTGGCAAAAGACGCATCGCCAGCCTCGTATAGGCGCGACCATTATGGCTCAGCGCTATGGCAATGACAGCATTCTGGGCTGGTCGTATGGCTTGATGCCTGAGATTGATTTTTGGATATACCGTAGCAAACGGCTCGCATTATTTTTCCGTGGAGGCTTTGGGCTCACATTCGTCACCAAACCCTACAGACGTGGCACCAATGAGCGTAATACCGCCATCGGAACGACGGTCAATAACATGACTTCAGTCGCGCTGGGTGGCGAGTACCACGCAGGACGCATTACCTTGGGACTTACAGCACGTGCGATTCATACGTCCAATGGACGCTTCTCCACGCCGAATCTTGGCCTCAATATGGCCGGTTGGGGATTGAATGCTTCGTATCGCCTTGGCGGCGATTCACGCCCTATTTTGTCCAAAACAAAACAGGAATATCACAAAACATGGAAGCCCGGCTTACGACTTGGCTTTGCCGGTCATGAAATCGGCGCTGCGGGAGGACCTCGTTTTCCCGTACAGATATTGTCTGCTTTTGTCATACGTCCGCTGAGTCCCAAGTTTCGACTTTGGCTTCAGGCAGAAGCCAGCCATCAAAGCGGAGCGCGGCCCTATGGCTTTCGCAATCCGCCTCGTCGCGACTTAGTCCCCGCCGAGTGGGCATGGCGCTACAGCGTCGGCGCAGGCGGCGAACTGCTCATGGGGCGGGTTGGCTTTACTATGCAATACATGATTTATCTGGACCCGCCGTTTTCTAACCCAGAATATTTCGCAGTAAAAATAGGCCCAATCGTGTACCTTACACCACCAGACAAAGCCCTCAAAAAGCCTAACTTGTTTTTGGGGACATTCTTAAAGGCACATCAGGCTGTGGCGCAGTATATTGAGGTGACTGGCGGGGTTATTTTTTAGGAAAAAGAATTAAAAGAATCCTCGCTGTTTGATGCTCGATCCTTGCTCTTCGATTCTAAAAAAGCTGGAATAGCAAGGACTATGACTTCTTCTTCCTCTTCGAAGCGTACGGAATCGACTCATCAAGTAATAGCGCTTCCTGGATAACCATATGGATAATGTCTTCGGGGAAGTCTTCGCCTGGCTTGAGGCGAATACCCTGTACTTGCTTTCTGTCATGGGCTTCCAGAATACCTTCCATATTGGAAAGCTCGTTGCCGCGGGTAAAGGCAAGTTCGATGCCGCCCTCTTTGAGTGGATTGATATAGCAGAACCAGCTGTGGCGATAATAGAAAGGGACGCGATAGCGTATTTTACTTACGACTCCGGGATTCATCATGAGCATCTTGTCGAGATACTCAACAAGACTCCGAAGCGCGTTGTCTTCGATATTCGCAATGTAGTTTTCTACTGAATCGGCCATCATTCAAATATCGTTTTTTTGAAACAAAAAAAACAGGCCTTAAAATTGGAGTGTGCCGCCTGATCTATCGACCAGTGGCACACTCACCTCACTCACTACCTAAACCTTAAATATCTTTTATACTTACTTGCTTGCGCTATTGTAGACCAATAATGTTTATTGGGGTCACAAAAGAACACAAAAAAAACAGAAAAAGTTATGATGCATTCGTTTTTATCTTACAACAAATGGGCTAATAGTCTGATAATCAGTTATTTGAATGAAATGGAGCGTAATGAAAAAATGGAATATCTTTTTTCTCACATCCTGAATACACACCGAATTTGGAATGCAAGATTAAAAGGAGAGCAGTTTGGGGGGCTTCCCTTTGACACTATCGGGCGAAGTATGTGGGAAAATATTGATATACAAAATCATGAAAACAGTCTTTATATCCTGAATAATATGGATCCTGATAGTATCATAACATATGAGGATACAAAAGAAAATGAATACAAGACTTCTATCAAGGATACGATTCTGCACGTTATCAACCATAGTACGCACCACCGTGGCCAGATCGTTAGTATGATTCGGCAATTGGATATGGCCCCGCCTATAACAGATTACGTTGCTTGGGATAGATTAGACAAACCCGATCTGATATGACTCGCGGCTAGTTCGTAACTTTGCACTAAAGCCAAAAATCGCATGAAATTTAAGCCCCTTTTTCTCCATACCACATTTATTCTTATTGTACTGATGGCCTCTCTTTCTGTGCAGGCTCAGTATTATGGAACTGAGAAAGAATCCCAAAAACCCTTTTCACTTGGTTTGGCCTTAGGGACATCCGCACTGTGGGGAGAAGTCGAACCTGATCCGCTCAAGAGTTATGAAGTCGGTCTGAATATTCAGCAAGTACTTTCATCCTTTATTGATATCCGCATTCAGCTTCATCATGGTGCTGTTCGTGGTCTGGGCCGCACTCCCGGAGATGGTCTACTCAATAGCCAGTCATGGAATGGCGAATGCCCTTGTGAGGTGAAGCCAGACTATACCAATGCGGCAACGCCTTTCTATAACCACCGAACACAGTACTTTGATGGTTCACTGCACCTGAAGTTCAATATCAATCGGCTTTTCAATAAAGAAGCCACAGGCTGGGACTTGTATCTGTTCGGTGGTGCCGGAGGATTTATGTATCAAGGCTCGGTGGATGCGCTAGACGCGAATGGGGCGATCTATGACTTCTCAGGTATTCCATCCAATACTGACCAAACGGTAAGCAGCCTCCGTGGTCTTCTTGACGGCAATTTCGAAACACCAGCTGAGCAGGAATCACTAGGTAGTTCTATCGGCGAGTATGCCTTGCTTCCGACATTGTCTGGCGGTTTTGGCGTTCGTTTTTTGTTGGGTGAAAAATTTGCCCTTGGACTGGAAGCCCGCTACATGGATACCAATGATTACCTCGTCGATGGCGTACGCTGGAACGATGAAAACAAAATTATTGGAAGGAACGACAAGTTGATCAGCGCTGCGATAACATTTGATATCCTTTTTAATAAAAGCGCTAAATAATTTTCGCTTGTCAAAGGTTGTGTGTTAGGAGTTAAGGGTTTTGAGTTTTTTGCCAAACCTTAAACTCCTAACACAAAACTCCTAACATCTTGCCTACCTAATTTTAGGTAGATGGTTTTTTGTTGTTTACCTAAAAAAAGGGATTGTAGCATTGAGACCAAGGTGCTACTTTTGAGGTGTTTATTTGGAACAATTCTAAATAGTATGCAAAACATCCTCCATTCAGCTCTTATTGACGTCAAAGCCATTCGCCTTTCCGATATGAAAAGGGGAGCAAAGGCCCGTATTGAACGCATTAATTCAAAAGCTTTGGAGCGTGCCCTTTTGCAGATGGGAGTAAGTCTGGGCGATGAGTGTACGCTCACAGCCAGCTCTATTCTTGGAGGTCCTATTGCCTGCCGTTTTGCCAATACCTCTATCGCCTTACGTCGCAGTGACGCTGCTCATATTTTGATCAGTCCGCTATAGTGTCAAAGGAATCCACTCAAAGTATTACGCCCCTTATTGCCCTGGTAGGAAATCCTAACAGTGGCAAGTCATCGCTATTCAATGCCCTAAGTGGCCTTAATCAGCGCGTGGGGAATTTTTCGGGAGTTACGGTAGACCGCAAGATTGCGAAGGCAAAACTCGGCGGCAAAGCCGTGCGGCTTCTCGATCTTCCCGGCACCAACAGCCTCTATCCTGAGGCCGACGACGAACGCGTAACCGCCCAAGTGCTGCAAGACCCGCAGCATGCCGATCATCCGGACCAGCTGCTCATAGTCGCTGACGCTACGCAGCTAAGGCGCAGCTTATTACTGGCTTCTCAGGCGCTTGACCTTGGGATTCCATCTGTGTTGGCTGTCAACATGATGGATCTTGCCGACAAGGAAGGGTTTTCTATTAAAGCATCGGTTTTGGAAAAAGCGCTGGGTATTCCTGTAGTGCTCGTTTCGGCACGTCAGGGAAAAGGCTTGAGCGAATTAAAAACGAAGCTGAAAGCTGGAGGAATGGCTCCCGTTAAAGCGTTTTTTCGGATTCCGCCATCATTTAAACCAGCACTTGAGCATATCAAATCAGGGCTCAATCTGGAGAATGATTTCAGAGCCTATCAGGCACTTGTGCAGCCTGAAACCTGTCCGCGTGCTGATGAAGCATTGATTACAGAAGCACGCACCAAAATTAATTTACTGCCAGAGACAGCGGAAGAACTCATCGCAAACGAGTTTACCGTGCGACTCGATCGCATCGATTCTGTTTTGGAAGATGCTTTCCGTAAGCCCCCTGGCATTCGCGAGCTAATGGCCGACAAGGTTGACCGTTTTCTGACTCATCCGATCTGGGGCTATCTCGCTTTTATGACGATCCTTTTACTCATCTTCCAATCTATTTTTTCCTGGGCAGAAGCGCCTATGGGTTGGATAGAAGAAGGAATGAGTATGCTTGGAAATACTGTTTCAGATATACTTCCCGATGGCTGGCTGAATGATCTCATTAAAGATGGTATTATAGCAGGATTGGCGGGAATCGTCGTTTTTGTTCCTCAAATAGCCTTCCTCTTTCTGTTTATTTCGATCATGGAAGAAAGCGGTTATATGGCCCGTGTGGTCTTTTTGATGGATCGCTTTATGCGTCCTTTTGGTTTCAGTGGTCGCTCTGTCATTCCACTCATGGGCGGCATGGCATGTGCCGTTCCATCTATTCTGATGACGCGTTCCATTTCCCAAAGAAAAGAACGCCTTATTACGATTCTTGTAACCCCATTGATGAGTTGCTCTGCGCGCATACCAGTATATATGCTCCTCGTGACCATGTTCCTTTCTCAGCAATCAGTACTTGGTATTGATCAGCGCGGACTCGTGATGACTGGACTATACGTTTTAGGATTCCTGGCTTCATTGATCATGGCTTTTGTTTTCAAAACCATTCTTAAATATGAATCAAAGGGTGTATTTGTCGTGGAGCTGCCGGCGTACCGGGTTCCATCAGTGAAGCAGGTGATGTTGACGGTTTGGCAAAAAGTGTGGTCATTTTTGGCAAATGCAGGCAAGGTTATTCTCGTGGTGAGTATCGTGCTTTGGCTTCTTTCAAGCTTTGGCCCAGGCGATGAAATGGATAAAATTGAGGCGGATTTCAATACGCAAATCGCTGCCGCTACCAACGCTGAAGCTGCTCAGGAACTTAGCCGCCAGCAGCAAGGCGCCATGCTTGAAGCTTCGTATGCTGCCACACTTGGCAAGAGCATTGAACCCGCGATTCGTCCATTGGGTTATGACTGGAAGATCGGGATTAGCCTGATCAGCTCATTTGCTGCGCGTGAAGTCTTTGTGGGTACGATGAGTGTTTTGTACCAAAGCGAAGAGCCCGAAGGTTTCGAATCAGAAAAGGAGCAAGAACAAGGCCGCTTACGCCTTATCGATCGCCTCCAAAAAGAGCGCCATCCCGATTCCGGCCTACCGGTTTACACCCTTGCGACAGTACTGTCGCTGATCGTTTTCTACGCATTCGCCATGCAATGCATATCGACCCTTGCGGTCACGAAACAAGAAGCCGGCTGGAAGTGGATGTGGGTGATGCTCATTTACATGACGGCGCTCGCCTATTTTGGCGCATGGCTGGTGTATTTTTCTTTTAGTTAATAGTGCAAAGTAGAAAATTGAAAGCTCAAATTTTAACTCTGCACTCTGATCTCATGTACTCGAAGCGCCTTAGCCCCATTTCGCTTCTATTGTCTCAAAGTCGTTTTGCATAAAACATCTTAATGCTTCTAGGCCATCTTTTTTTGTTTGCTGAGGTATGATGCTTTGAAAATCATCCCAATACTCTATCGTTCTAAACCATTTTCTTTTCTTTTTCAAAAATGGGCGTGTATACAGTATATAGAATTTGAAGTTGGCTTCTTCTCCAACAATAGAAACAACTAGCTCTTTGCCATCTTCGTGCTCAAGTAAAATGGCCGGAGAGACGCTTCTTTCACTTTCGTATTGGTCTCTATTATTTTTCTCATTCAACAATTCAATCCAAGGGAAGCTTTTATACATGTCCTCAAGCTGATCAATGGATATCTCCCCACTTTCAAAAGGTGTTTCCTGCATAGGACCGAATTTGGAATACTTCATTTTATTAAAAACACTAAAGAGCTTTAAATCTAAATTCATGTACTCTGCATTCTGATCTCATGTACTCGACAGTGGCCACAAATATCCATCTTCAGGAAAACAGATCGATACCAGCAAGAACAATCGGTAATCATTTACAAGTGCTAGCATCTGCGCTCTTTCGGCGGGCTGCTTAATATTAAAAGCATAAGATTCATCAAGGTAGGCTTTGTATTCAGACTGCAAACCAAGGTCTTTAGACATGCGTTCCCAGTTTCCCTTTTCTGAAAAAAGCTCATCATACAAGGCCACATTATTATACTTCTGCGCTTGCGCCAATAGGTCAGGATGCTTCATCTGGCCTATTTTTTCCATGATTTCTGCTGCGGTCGCCATGCTTTAGAGTTTGATGTTTGGGGTTGAGGGTTTTGAGTTCAAATTGCCACCCAATTTTAATAAAAATTGTCATTTCGACTCGCGAAGCTGAGGAGAAATCTTGACTTTGTCGACTAGTTGGCTAAAAGTCAAGATGTCTCGCCAGCTTCGCGGCTCGACATGACAACCCTTTTGGGTTTCGTTAGATAATTTCCATATGTAAATAACCCATTCGCTCATTAAAGGCCGAAAATAAGTTTTTATCTTGTCCTTTGATGAGAACACTCACGTATATTTTCACCTTGTTACTGCTTTGTGGTGCCGTTCAGGCTCAGGAAGTCATTGAGTCTCGTAAGTTTAAAGAATACTCACTGGAGGATAGTTTCTATCCTTTGGAGGTATTTGATAGTGATCGGCCACGGTATGCCGCTACGCATCAGGTTGCGGCGCGTATCTCAGAAGATGCCTTTGTATATATCTTTCCGCCGCGTTTCACCAATTTCCGCACCCGCCGGGTGGCGTGTTATGATGTAAGCCTGGAGGCTCGATGGGAAACAGACTTTAAGCTGGAGCGCGACGAGCTTATTTTTCACTTTTTTGTAAGCGATAGTCTGGCCCAAATCCTGACAGGACGCTATCGCCAAAAAGCAGATGCTTACGAAATTCGCCTTCGCAGTTTTAGTCTAAAAAGTGGAGAAGAGCGCGAAAACAAAAAGCTACTCGTTTTGCCAGGCTTGCAGCGCATGCCAGTCGGCTATGCTATCTCGCCCGACCTCGCCACCATATTGATCTATCATGTCCCCGGAAAGTCGCGCAACGAAGGTCGCTACATCTTCAATAATGCACTTCCAGGCGTTCGCATTGACGAGGCAGAGTCACTGCACTTCAGTCTGTTTGACCAAAACCTGCATATGCTCGACTCTGGCCAAATCACTCTGGGCATAGACCGCCGCGACGATGCCAATATGCTCGACGCGACCGTGGACAATGATGGTAATGTCTACGCGACGGTGTATGAAAAAGAAGAAAAATTGACGGTTTTCGCATGGTTGCGTAAAGAAAGCAGGCAGATGAAGCTTTCGTACGACGCGTTCCCTGAACCCTGGAATTCGCAAGCTCCTTACATGACCTTCCTCCCTCCCAAAGTAGGGCTTTCCGGGAGAGTCCATGCAGCCCATGCGATACGAGAGCGCAATCGCGGGCGCTGGGAAACCCAGGCTTTTAAGCTTATTACGTTCGACTTTTATAAAGGGGTAGTACTTGATAGTTTTCAGGCAAATATCAGTTCAAGCTTTCTCGTCGAAGTAGGCAAAGCGCGCGAAACCATCGACCTCAAGCCTTCCACGGTATTTGATCGCTATCTGATCCATGACTTGCTTCCGCTCGCAGATGGCAGCGTGTGGATCATGGCTCAAAAGCATCAAGCCAGCAGCCAGAATATTTATCAAAATGGCCTGATTGCAGGTACGGATTTTAGAATCGAGCAGGAAGAAATCGTGATGATAGGCTTTGCTCCAAATGGCAAGGCCAAAGGCGCCATCATCCTGCCCATACGCCAGTTGGCGATGAATGACCGCAGCTCTATTTCGATAAATCACTCATACACAGTAGACCCTGAAAGCGGGCTTGTCAAATTACTTTCCTGGGAGGCTTCCGGCGAGCGATATCGCCGCCCTGAGCGACTGTTTCATCGTACGATCAATCTCCAAAATGGCAGCATCAGCAAGCGAGCCATGGTCTATGATGGTAGGCGTCGCGACCAGTTTTATCTGGCTCCATACACATTATGGCTTAACCCGTTTATTATGGTCACGCTCGCCATGGACGGCGACTCCGATCGCTATCCTCGTTTTGTGGCTTTGCGCTTACCCGATTAATCCAGTACTTCGCCTCAAACTTTATACGTCACTGTTTAGAGTTTTGAGTTATGTGTTTGGAGTTTAGTAGGATCAATCATTTTTTCTATAAAGGGATTGTATCACTTTGGTTTTTGGACAGTGTATGTTTAAATGACGAACTCAAAACCCCAAACGCCAAACACAAAACTAACCAGCTTAAAAAACTATGCATACCTGGACATCCGCGCTTGATACCCGCCTGGGAAAACTAGAGAATCGTATTCCTGTCGTCATGATTGCCCTCTTGATTGGCGGTATTATTTACGCGATCGCTATGGCGCTGGTATCTGGAGCAGGTACTGGACCCGGGCCTCATGGCTGGCAATATATGGCCCTTTCCGAAGCGCCTTTTGATTTTAGTATTCGCAAAGATGTGGGTTTCAGGCGAATGGGGCCTATTCTCGGGTTTATTACAGGATTGCGGGGCGACCGTTTTCTCTGGTTGACTTCGCTGTGTGCCGCCTTTATTCCAGCTGCGCTTTACTTGTGGGGAAGGCAGCGGAATATGTCGCCATCGGTTGCGGTAGGCGTTGCCTTATTAGTCGGCACTACAGGCGTTTTACTGATCCACTTTATCGCACGAGGTTATGTCGATCCGATCTATTACCTACTGGCGATGAGTGCTTTTTTATGGAGAAAAAAGACCATCCTATCTGCTGTTTTACTACTCATGGCGATTATGACGCACGAGTGTATCTGGGCCTTGGCGCCGGCGTGGTGGTTGTATGGGATTGTCTTGCAAAAAGGCGGATCTCGAAGCTGGCTGATTCAGTCGGCGAGCTTTCTTGCGGTCATTGCAATATGGGCTGGATGGCGCTTATGGTTGGGTACGAAGGTAGAGGCCAGCTTTGATTTTGAATTTTATTTTACCTGGGAAAATGTGCGCATGATGCTCCGAGGGCATCTGGCATTTGTGCCACTGGGGGCGTTTTATGCACTAAAATTAGGCTGGGCTGTGCCGCTTCGCGCGATGTCGCGCAACATGAAGCAAGCCGAATACGGAATGATCCTGGTGATGCTTCTCTTAATCGGTGGAGTAACCGCACAAGCGCTTGTTGCACTCGACCTTGGGCGGCTATTTGCCCTGGCCTTTCCAGTTATTCCTATTGGTTTGCTCGTGCTGCACCAGCAGGAAGACCTACGCTCCAAACTCAGCGTTTGGATTTGGCAACTCAACCTCGCCAATCTGCCGCTGTTGTTCTATTATGTCGCTTCTAAAGAAGTACATCCACTGCTTCCTTATCCGCTGAAGGCGTTGATTGAGATGCTGTAGGGAAGGAGCTATTTTTCAATATGTCCATCCCAGGATTGAACATGGATTCCGTTGCGCACATATGACTTTTTCCCTCCGTAAATCAGCTTTTTTTCAAAAACTTCTTTAGCAGGGATATCTTGAAAGT
This sequence comes from Bacteroidia bacterium, assembly GCA_045106685.1. GTDB lineage: Bacteria > Bacteroidota > Bacteroidia > J057 > J057 > JAUIGE01. The sequence goes on from JBGCFB010000263.1 coordinate 11,767, forward strand.
CTGACAACAAACCTATTGCCTTGCTGTGAATCGTCAAGCCTGATTTGAACTCGACCAAGCTCAGGCCTTTTTTACCTTCGGATAACAAGTCAATTTCTTTACCATGAGCATCCCTCCAAAAGTAAGATGCAGGTTTCTCACCTTGATGTAAAATCGCTTTTCGATAGTCCGCAATCATCATATTTTCAAAAAGCTTTCCTCCTACAGTATGAACGCTAGATGGAGCTATACTATCGGCATTTAGAAGATAACTGAGTAGGCCTGTGTCCCAAAAGTAAAGCTTGGGGCTTTTTATGAGCCGTTTACTGAAGTTCTTATAATAAGGCTGTAGTTGAAAAATGATATAGCTTGTCTCCAATACAGATAGCCAGGCCTTTGCTGTATTGACAGCTATTCCAGCATCTTTAGCCAAGCCAGATAGATTAAGGACAGAGCCAACTCTATCAGCACAAAGTTTTACAAAATTTCGAAATCTGGCTATTGATTGAATGTTTAAAATGTCTGCCACATCTCGCTCTACATATGTGTCTACGTAGTTTCCATAAAAGTCAGTTGGAGCAATATCATATGTGTAGCTTCTAGGGTAAAACCCTTTTAAAGCCATTTCTTGCCATTGGGGAGCGCGCATTCCCACATTGGTCAATTCTTGAATGGTAAAGGGTAATAACCTGAAAATAGCCACTCTCCCTGCAAGGCTTTGAGTAATATGTTTTTGTAACAAGAAATTCTGTGAACCCGATAGTATATATTGCCCTGGGCTATTTTTCTCATCTACTACTCCTTGGAGATAGGAAAACAATGTTGGGACTTTTTGCGCCTCATCGATAATGAGCTGGCTGCCATATGCTTCTAGAAAGCCTCGTGGGTCATTTTGGGCAAATTCTCTTTCATCAAGATTTTCTAGGGAGATATATGTATAGTCAGGAAAACTAGACCTTAAAAGGGTGGTTTTTCCTGACTGCCTTGGCCCAGTTACTGATACAATCGGGAACTTTTTGGCAAGACGTTTAATGGAAGATTCGAGCGTCCTTGGAATGAACATATGCGCGTATTTTGTCAACTATTGCAAATATACACAACAATTTTTGCAAATTTGCACAACAATTTTTGCAAATATTCCGGACCTTTTTTGCAAATATACACAAGGTAAAGAAGCCTCTTTCTCAGCCCTATGGGGCATCCTGTGTAGCGAAAAGGCATGCCTTTTCGCTACTTCATCATCGTCTGCACTTCAGTGACATCAGGGATATTATTGTGATGCCACTTGGCGACGATTTTGCCGTTGTTGAGGAGGACGTAGCCAGGGTTTGCGCGAATGATGGTCTTGAGCATTTTCTTATCTCTAAATGAAATAGGATACTGAATGCCTGTGCTTTCTATGACCTTTTCAGCATCACTCGGGCCTGTGCTTGTGACGAGTAGCGTCTTGACGCCAGCGCCTTCAAGTGCCTGAGCAAGGTCAGTACTTTGCTTGAGCGCGTCCTCAGGAGCATGTTTTAGATCGTAGGCTACAACCATCATCACTTTGCCGGTAAGCGGTTTAAGCGGCTCTGGCATAACAAAGGTGGTGTCAGTCTTGGCGCGTTCCTCAGACACATAATCGTGATAAATCACTTCGCCCCAGTCTTTACACTTCGGCATTCCGTCGGGTCCAGGATCGGTCGTACACTTCACAAGATCGGCTCCTACTTTGTATGCACGGTAATCGATAACCGGAAGGTTTTCATAACAGTACCATCCGTAGACGCCTGAACCAATAAAGGTTAGCAGTACAGCTGCCAACGCTAAGGTATTATTCGGGAAGGCTTTGATCTCTTTTCGCAGTAAAAATAATGGCGTCAAAATCACCAGATATACCAGGTCCTTGGTGAAGGACATCCAGGGATCGAGCTTGATCGCATCGCCAAAACAGCCGCAATCGGTCACCTCTCCTGTGATGGCTGAGAAGCCTGTGAGGATGGTGAAAAAGATCATCATAAGCATCGTGAGCCAGGCCGTAAGGCGCATGCGCCAACCGAGAAGAATCGCCACGGCAAGGGCTATTTCAAATACACTGATAAACCATGCGAGTGGTTTGGCCATTTCCTCTAAAAAGTTCCAAAGGAACGATAAGAAAGGAAGGTATTCCGCTTTGGCAAAAACCTGAAAATACTCCTCCAGTTTATAGCTAAAGCCGATATAATCATTTGCTTTTACAAAGCCTGAATAAATGAATAAGGCTGCCACATAGATGCGAATCGCCCATACAAGCATGTGCGTGATCGGACGCTGTGTTTCGATGCTACGACCTTGCTTCTTGAGCTCTGATTTGCCCATCATACCGGCGTAATACAAGTCGGCAAGACCAAAAAGCAGGAGAATACTTGGAAGCAATAAACTCGCCTCTGTATCCAGTACATTACGCCCAGGGGCACCATATGCGGCAAAGTTTTTCACCAACATATAAGCTCCGACTCCTGTCAGCACAGCTCCAAGCAGCCGCAGCAATAATACTACGAGGCGCTTTTGCCCCATCAAGCGGCGATAGCTCTCCATGTGATAGGATCCGTAGGCAATGATTCCCAGGATTAAACCAAATGCAATGATCAAGTGAAATGTATCCATACTACAAAACTAAATAATTAGTTGATCTTTCGTTTTACAAAATTTGCCTTGTCAATTTCAGGTACTTTGATCTTCATCTGACAAAATCAAAGCGAAGACAGCGTAGTTCAGCATGTCGATATAATTTGCATCGACTCCTTCGGAAACGAGGGTCTTTCCAGCGTTGTCTTCGATCTTCTTGAGGCGAAGAATTTTCATCAAAATAAGGTCGGTGATAGAGGAGACGCGCATGTCACGCCAGGCTTCACCATAGTCATGGTTTTTGGCCTGGAGGGTATCGTAAGCTGCTTTGACGCCGGCGTCATATGCCGCCGCCAATGTCTCATCACTATCGGGCAGGTTCTTCCCCTGGTCGCGGCCATACAGCATCAGTGCGATGATGCAGTAATTGATAATGCCGACAAACTCGTTTTCGGCACTTTCTCCCACGCGGTTTTCAGCTCCTTCCTGAAGCTGGCGGATTCGTAAGGCTTTGATATATATCTGGTCGGTGAGACTAGGCAGTCGCAGGATGGTCCATGAGGTGCCATAATCTTTCGATTTGGCGAGGAACAGTTTCCTGCAAGAGGCGATTATTTCTTCGAATTGTTGATTGGTAGTACTCACCGGCTAGAATTTGGAGCGAAGTTAGCAAATTTGGTTGAGGGAAGTACGGGTTTTACGGATTGGTGCCTGAGTTCAATTTTTTAGAGGAAATAGTATCCCTAAAAAAAGAAAACCTCTTCATACGAAAAGCACATGGCTTATTTCGCTGAAGAGGAAAACCAGCTGATTAGACTGCTTTTTTACATGAAAAATACGTCTACCTTAAGACTTTAAGAAGTTGTGCGATAGTTGTCTCCCTTTGCTATCTGTGAAGGTGATGAAATAGAGTCCTCGTTTGAGTTGCGTCACGTCGATATCGACCTCGGCCTTTCCTTGCGAAACCTTCGTTTTGCCTGTTAGCATGATTTTCGATCCTTCGATGGTATAAATCTCATAATTGAGTTCGGATTGCGCTTCTATACTCCATGTGATGTGAAGCATATCTGAAACAGGATTTGGACTTACTGTAAAGTCTGTCGCGATGATCGAAGTGATCGCAGTGGATGTTCCTTCGGTGAGCTTGGTTACAATCCGAATTCTGTGGTCATCCGAAATGAGTAAGGTGTCTCCTGTGGGACTTTTGCAGGTTCCATTGGGGCCAACAAAGCTGGCCGCCAGCCCATTGCCATCGTCACTTCCGATGGCGCCGCTACCTGCGATGTGTTCTACGTTGCCGCTTTTGTCTATCCTGTAGAGCTTTTTATGGCCAACAGAAGGTACATAGATGTAATCACCTATCAGGAGTGCGTAGCCCATGAAACCGCCTACAGGGATATTGGCAAATAAAGTCGTGCTTCCATCAGGATTCACAATGTGGATCTTGTGATTATTCCAGTTGGACACCATCATATTGCCATCCCAATCATAGAAAATGCCGTCAGGTCCATTGATTCCACGTCCCTTCACGACGACACTTTTGGCGCCAGTTTCTTTT
>JBGCFB010000264.1:0-12740 GCA_045106685.1 Bacteroidia bacterium
CTAACACTTAGTTATCGCTGGCGCTTTCTCCAGTTGGAAGGTTCCGTCAATAATGTCCTGGACAATCGTTACTTCACGCGTCGCGCGGACGGCTACCCCGGCCCTGGCATTATTCCCGCCGATGGGCGAAGCTTTTTCGTGACTTTGCAGGTGAGCTTATAGCAGAATCGCTGCGCGAAAATAATGAAGCGCCCAGATTGAAGCTGATCTTCATTCTGGGCGCTTTTTTTATTCGCAGGTATATTGACACGTGATTTCGCTTCACTATCGAGGCGAAGCCGAGATGCTTTTGCCCCAGGGGATAAATCCCCTGGGAATAGTGAAAACATTAGATGCTAAAGCCTTGAAAATCATTTGCGCTTCACTATCGAGGCGAAGCCGAGATACTTTTGCCCCAGGGGATAAATCCCCTGGCAATGGTCGAAAATTTGATATGCTAAAGCCTCAAAATCTTTTACTATTGCCAGATGATTTATCATCTGGGACAAATAAAATCGCGTAGCGATTTCTTTTCATTGCCGAAGGCTAATCCCTCGATGCACGCATCGGAATATCAGGAGCAAATTCTAATGCCGGCATATAATCGCTAGGATTGTAGTAATCGTAACTGATGCGGATAAAGGGATGCTCTTCGCCATTTTCGAGCCATGAACTCCAAAGGCCGGACTCAAGACGCCCTCTTTCATCACGTTCAAAACGCTGGATGTGATGAGGATTACCATTCCTTTGTATGGTTACATGATCGATTACCCCACCTCTTTTTCGCTTGATCTCGAACCGATCTTTCACCTTGCCTCCATTTTCAATTGAAAATGGATGATTTCGCGCATACACCCGGTCGATAAGAACCAGTCTATTTTGCAAATCAAAATAATTCTTCACGTCAATGTATTCTTCAAAAGTGGCCATTCCTGATAAGGACTTTAACGTGCGGCGCTTTTTTAGTCTTCGGATAGCTGAATACTCAACCTTAGGATAAGTCCAAAGCTCCAACCAGCTTGTGTTGACAGCAGCCTCAATCACATCGATATCAAAGGCATGGACCGTCTTGGCAAAACGGTCACGCCCCTGGTCATGCGGATAATGTACATCCGCCACATTGCCTCGCATATCATAATCTACTGTTCCTATTTCCTGCCAATCGCCACGAGCGTCTTTAGCCTCATAGATTTTTGCCTTCATACGCAGGCTAATCAAATCCAGATTATGTTCATATATAAAACCGATACCTGACGTAGTTTGAATCGCACTGTTGGTGCCGCTCCCGCTTAGAATAACACCATCCATACCTTGTTTACGCGCCTCTTTGGCTAGCATATTTAATTTTACCTCAAGCGAAACAGGGCCAGTTTGAACTTCAACAAGGCGCACTGGAAGCACCATCGAATCGGGAAGTATTTCACCTGGCACCATAATATCGACCTTGCGATTATGAGGCGGCAGTGGAATATCGAGGAAACGACCAGAAAGGGCAAAGGCGCGCTCGGGCTTTGCCTTGACAGGGGTCATTTTGGCAATCGAATAACAGGACGCGAATAGTAATGTGATGGAGAGAATAGTTAAAAGCTTGTTCATAAGGTTTGGATTATGGGTAAAAGGATGATGGAAATCAGCCGCGAGTATTAGAATTGGCTGGAGCAGGACGTGTGGTTGCGCGCATGGGTATATCGGGCGCAAACTGGAGGGAAGGATTGAAATCGGCTGGAGTGTAATAGTGAAAGCGCTGGCGGATAACGGGTATTTTATTGCCTTCTTTATCTAATTGGTACCAAATGCATTCTTGCGTACACAGCTGATTGGAGGTGGAGAATTCTTGAATCATGACCTCTCTATTTTGCTTAAAAACGCTGACTTTCTTCAACATGTGTTCATCATAATCGAACTCAAATTTCAATTTGTAATCAGTCCCTGTCGCGAATGTGATCTGCTGGGGATCTTTATATATATGCGTCAATTCAGTATACAACCTGTAACCACCATAGGGGCGGTACTTAATGTTACTTTGTTCAACTTTATAAAAATCTCCCGTTACCGTGTACTTCCGCTTTTGAAGATTTACTTCACTATATAAAGGTGTGTGTCTTGTTTCTTTTGCAAACCATCCTTCTCCGCCAGCCGAGACAATCATGCGATGATCAAGATGACGGTAAACACTGTCATAAACTTGTTGGTATTGCTCTGAGGATGCTTCAAAGCTTTTGACCTTTTCATTTTGTGTCATATGGGCAATTCCCATAGGCTGCCAGCCATCCTCTGACATAATTTCGTAATCGACTTCCTTTAGAACCTGACCTGTTCTATCCAGACTATGCTTATATATGAAACCGATACCTGTCACAATTTGAGAGATGACAGAACCGCCGTCAAAAGATTCACTAATAATCTCTCTGTCTAAAATCAACACCCCATCATACCCATGCAATCTTGCGGTTTCCTTCATTTTTAATAGAAGCGCCTCATATCCATTATACCGACCGGATACTTCAACTATGCGAATAGGTAATATCATGGAATCCGGTACAGATTCACTTGGCAAAAAAATATCGACTTGCCCTTTGTGTGGCGGTAAATTGATGTTTAAATAGCGTGATGAAATGCTCTCAGACTCCGATGGTGCTCGCTGAGGAAGGTAACGTGAGGAGCACGATGTGAGAATGATTAAGCTGGCAAGAAATAGGATAAAAAAACGCATGAGCAGGGTTTGTCAATAGTATAAATGATGCACAAACATTGTTATTTCATAATCAAAAAGAAACCAATAGTCATTCATCGTGTACGATCATTTAGCAACCGTGCATAATAGTTTTACTATCAATACAGCAAAATGTTTTATGCCCATCATCAATAGTCCTTACTCTCGCCCCTGGTATATGCCGCATCACCATATCGAAACGATCTACCCAAATCGCTTTCGACCTACTCCAAAGCTCCCTTATGTACGCCAAAGGCTGGAACTCGCAGATGGCGACTTCATGGATTTGGATTGGCTTAAGCGAGGCAAAAAACGACTCTCGATCATTATTCATGGATTGGAAGGTGATAGCAACAGACCCTATGTACGCGGAATGGCTTCAGCATTTCATGAAGAAAACTGGGATGTACTTGCGATGAATTGCCGATCCTGTTCTGGAGAAATAAATCGGAATTTTTGCCTGTATCATCATGGAGTGAGTGAGGATTTGAAAGCTGTAGTAGATGAGGTCAAGGACCAATATGACGAAATCCGCCTCATAGGCTTCAGCATGGGAGGCGCGATTCTTTTAAAATACTTGGGAGAGCAAGGAAAATCAGTTCCTGGTCAAGTCCAATCCGCAGTTGCGATTTCTACGCCTTGCCATCTTCCCGACAGCGTACGCGCCACTCAACGAAAAGGAAATGGCATCTACGTCCACTTTTTTCTCAAACAGCTCGGAGCAAAAATAAAAGCCAAGGCTGCGCAGTTTCCAGATCGGTTAGACCCAACGCTTCTAAAGTCCATAAAGGACTTGTATACCTTTACCGGAACCTATACTGCTCCGATGTATGGCTACGAAAGTGCGGAAGCATTTTTTGATGGTGTAAGCGCTTTCCCTCACCTACCCAATATTGCCGTCCCAACCCTCATTCTAAACGCAGAAAATGATCCGATGCTGGAAGGCGATTGCTATCCGCATGAACTTGCTCGTAATCATCCATTTATTCATCTTGAAACTCCTGTTGCAGGTGGGCATGTAGGCTTTATGAGTAAAAAGGGGCGCACCTATGCGGAAGTAAAATCGCTTTCGCGCTTTATTCTTTAGTCGAAGCGCTCAAAGCCATCCTGTAAAGCTTTTTGGAACCAAAATCAAAGAAGATAGCCCATGTTCCAGAATGATGTATTTGCGTCAGAAATATCCCGCACTTTGCTTTAATGGAATCCCTTGCTTCGTATAAATTACTACTACTGCACGCCCATTTTTGCTGGAAAGGTTTAGTGACCTTCGCTTTTGAATACAAATGCCCTCCCTTGTTTTTTCTTAGTTCGATCCAATTCGCTTTAAAGATCCCATTGAATAAAAACGCATTCACGCCCATATTCATCGTGGCAAGCCTTTGTGATCGAGGACGAGGTTTATTATCAATAATAAATGGGCCCAAAGGGACTCCTGTAAATGCGGGACTTCGAGCGGGTTCAATAAATTTCCCTAACATGATATTCAGTGAATCGTTGGCATCTCTTTCAGCAAAAATAAAAGTCGATTCTTTTCCAGACAGATCATTATTAAGCAGCTGATAGTGTGTAAGGCTTTGCTTTGCCTTTTTGATATATATGACAGGGAGTCTACTTTCAGGAAAGGTTGCCTTATACAAATTGAATGCATAATTGCTGCCTTCAAGTGCATTAGGTTTATGCTCACTTCCACCACCATATGTGAGGATAGGCTTACTTATTGTTTGGGAAGGATTGTCCAGCCAAGGTTGGATATCAAGGGTATAAGCAACAAAAGCTGTGCTTTTGATATTGCGAGTTTCGACACCATAAAGTAAGCCTTCAAAAAAGAAACTGGCCTCACCTATATGCACAGAATCCAGCTTGTATATCCCATTTTCGAGATCAAGCAGTAGCATCGTTGTATATCGAGACCTACCTTTTTCTTTTTGAAAATCGGCAGTAGCTAGGATTTTTGAACACTTTCTATCCAGTGGATAGGATTTCAAGTTATATGAGGCTTCCTCTGGATCAACGATACTTCCAGGTATAATAACACTTGACCACAAGTCCACATATTTAGCGAGGTCTTTTCTCTGCAATAAAGGCTTGCCTTGAGGCTTTAGCCGCGTGAGTTCGACTCTTTCATCAGGGTACAATTTTGCAACATAAATAACACTATCCTCTTTCAAAACGGAGAATACCGTAAGGTGATCTCCGGAAGGAATAAACTGAACAAACTTATGCTTACCGCTCCTAAGGTCCCTGGGAAGCGGAGAAAGTGCTTTGGTCCTGTTATAATTCCCATCCGGCCCTACTTCAATAAATATCACCTCTCCTTTTCGGGTAACACGATATAATGCGGCTTTCGCATCATATGCAATAATTCCTCTCAATTTAGACTCTGGTAGTTTCCGATTTTCTCGATCTTGTCTTGAAGGAAAAACGACCTTAGAACGTGCATTTGTTTTAGCGTTTTCAAAAACAAAAATGTAGTCCTCCATTCCGGTAAGACAGGTAACAGTATTCCCAAGCTCATCCTTTTCCAACCATATATTCTTGTAATCATCTCGCTGAATGTCAACATCAATGAGTTCTAATTGCTGAGAAAAAAGGGCAAATCCAATGCTCAAAAATCCTATCGTTACAATTAAATTTTTCATGGTGAATGGGTTCAATAGTTTTCATAAAAATAAGCCCCCACCACACGTTGACAAAATATGGACGGAAAATAAAAAAAAGATTAACCCGAGCCTCTCCGTGGATATTGCGCATTACACTTTCAATGAAAGGCAAAATAAAGCCCGCCTCCAAAGAAGAAATTATTGATGCCACCGTTGGGCTGGCGGAGGGAAGCGTTTGAGATGTGGCGAGCACGAAAATGTACTCGAATTTCCCAAGGAGATTTCCCCAAAATGTGACGAATTCCTCCGATGAAGTTATCAGTAAATAGAAAACCTCTTGCCTGACGTTCAGTACGAGCAGTTATAAATTTCACACCTGCGCCTCCTTCTCCAAAAAGATAAAACTGTTTACTCAAGCGATACTGAATACCAAGTCCAGGGAGAACACCTAATTCGCGGTAGGAGGAGTCTCCCACAAAGACATTGTTCCATTGAGGCTCCAGCATAATATACCAGGCATATGGCCGATTTCGTTCGCGAGGCAAGTACCAGGCTGCATAAACAGCCCTTACGACAGGTTTGTAGCGAGTACCCTCTGGTAAGGGCTGGTCCCAGAAAGTATGACTTGTCTGTGCTCCTAAAACGAATACCGGATTTTGCTCTCCATTTTGTCCCAAACACACTGCATGAACAAGACAACAGAAGAGAAATGTCATTATATAGTTTAACAGCAGGATTTTCATGGTATAAAAACAAGAGCCGCGACTTCGTCCTCGGCAACGAAGTAGAATCGTTTCTACGATTCTACTGAAGCATTTTTACGCTGCGAAAATAGTGAAGCAAAATCATTTTGTGATTTCAATGAAGCGAAACAAAAAAAGGCCTCCACAAGGGAGACCTTTTATATTGTCGAAGCGAAGATAGAAGCTAGTGTTTCACCATCGAAACGAAGTCGAGATGCTTCACTGAAATCACGAAGTAATTTCGCTTCATTGCCGAGACGAAGTCAAGGCTCTTCATTGAAATCGTGAAACGATTTCTTTACATTAGAATCGCGAAGCGATTCTGTTTCTTAGCTATATACACTTTGCTTTCCAAACTTCTGAACGAGCAGGTAATAAAATACTGCGCGATACTTGCTTGGGTTTGATTTGCCGTACTGCTCAGAAACTTCGCTGATAGCAGCATCAAGTTCTGGTCCGTCAGACAGTCCTAGTTTTTTAATCAAAAAGTTGTTCTTAACACGGTCAAGCTCAGCCTGATCGCTAGATGACACTTTTGAAGAATCAGCATTATAAATAGATGGGCCGAGGCCTTTAGCTACAGCAGTAAGGAGTGCTTCGTCGATACTTTTAACTCCTACTTTCTCAGTCAATGACTTCTTGTAGGTTGCCATTGCATCATCAAACTTGCTCATAATCGTTAGGATTGTTTATTGGGTTAATACAAATGTTCTAATTGCGAGTTTAGCGTATTTTTAGGATTTATCGAAATATTATTGCTTTCGATAACTAAAAGTTTGAGAAAGGTTATCCACAGATACGATAAATTTACCTTCCTCTGTAACCCATTTCATATCCTTATTAACAAATGCAAGGTCGTCAGCTGAGAGTTTAAATGTGATGGTTTTAGATTCTCCAGGCTTCATAGATCGTGTTTTCACAAAACCACGTAAGCGCTTTACGGAAGGAGTAATGCTTGCTACCAAGTCTGTGACATAAAGTTGCACCACTTCCTTTCCACCATATTTTTCACCAGCATTTCGCACCGTCACTGAAACCGCTATACTATCGCCTGGAGTAAGGAGTGTATCGCTGAGCGTAAGGCGGCTATATTCAAACGGCGAATAGCCCAATCCATGCCCGAACTCAAACTGAGGATTAAAATATCCGCCTAACACCATATCGGTGCCTTTGTGGTCGTAAGGAACAAGCGAATTTACAAACTGAGGGTAGGTATATGGCAGTTTCCCACTTGGATTAAAACGGCCATCAAGGGTAGCAGCAATTATTTCCCCTCCGAAATCACCAGGAAGTGGCGCCAGTAATATCGCATCGGCACCATCGACTATCTGGCGAATAATGCGCGGGCGGCCTTCCAACAAAAGTAAGATCACAGGTTTTCCGGTAGCGTACATCGCACGTGCGAGTTCGTACTGAGCTTCCGGCAGGTTAAGATCATTGATACTCCCAGGAGACTCGGTATAGGAAAGCTCTCCAAGACAAAGTACAATAGCATCCGCGCGGCGGGCAACGCGAGTAGCTTTCTTAATATTGATCGCTTTATCAAAAGAGCATCCAGGCTCGTAGCTAACCTTAAAATCTTCTTTTAGTGCCTCTAATACATTTTGGGCTGACTTGGTATAATAATCAGCATTGGATCCTTGCCAGGTTCCTGTCCAGCCACCGTTAAGGCAACGCAAGTCATTTGCTGTGGGACCTGTCACGAATATTTTGGCATTTTTTCCTAGCGGTAAGGTGTTGTTTTCGTTTTTGAGCAAAACTAAAGACTCGGATGCAGCAGCTAGCGCTTTTAACTGATGTTCCTCTCCCCCAAATTTGCTATAGTCAGCGCCATCACTATTGGGATTATCAAATAAGCCCAATTCGAATTTCAGTCTCAAAATACGGCGTACAGCCTCGTCGATACGGCTCATAGGAACTTCGCCTTCCTCGACAAGTTCTCTAAGCAACACAGGGAACCGAGCGTCATGTGGCACCATGCTCATATCGATTCCGGCATTGATCGCTAGCTTTATGGCTTCCTTATGGTCTTTGGCTACACGGTGGCGTGTAACCAGGTACTTGATGTCTTCCCAATCGGAAACGGCAAGACCTTTAAAGCCCATCTGAGTGCGGAGCAAATCAATTAGGATCGCAGAGTTTGCATGGACAGGAATTCCATTTATTTCACCTGAACATATCATCACAGTCTTCATACCCGCATCTACTGCAGCCTGAAATGGCGGAACAAAATACTCCTGAAGCTGACGCTCAGGGATATAAGCCGGTGTTCGATCCTTGCCACTCCATGGAGTACTATAACCAAGAAAATGCTTCATGCAGGCAGCAACCCGATATGGGCTCTCAATATCCTCTCCCTGGAAGCCTTCTGTCATTGCAGCAGTCATTTTGCTAGCTAAATACACATCCTCTCCAAACGTCTCCCACAATCGAGGCCAGCGAGGATCGCGACCGATATCGCATACAGGAGCAAAAGCCCAATGATGTAAAGACGCCCTGGCTTCATAAGCAGCAACCTCGCCACATGTCTGCGCAAAGGCGGGGTTCCAGGTCGCAGCCAGGCCTATTTGTTGCGGAAACAAGACTGCTCCTGTCGTATAATTCGCACCGTGAATCGCATCTATGCCATATAGCACAGGAATACCGGAAGGTTTTTCTTCAATAGCGATCCGCTGTATTTCGCGAATGGTTTTTTGCCATTCTGAAACAGTAAGTGCATTACCTGGCGAATTGAGAATCGAACCGACACGATAGTCCAACAAGAAGGTCCGTAAGCTATCAGGATCAAGTTGCAAAGGCATCGGAACCTTATATGGCTTACCTACCGCAAGCACATCAATGGCCATCTGGGTCATTTCACCGACCTTATCTACAAGGTCTAGCTTCGTCATGATAGAATCAACTCTACGCTCAATCCTATCTACGCTTGTAGAAGAGGGCGTATCAGTAGTTGTACCTTTTTCCTGACAAGCAGATATTACCAGTAAAGAAATGATTAGAAACAGGCATACAGCGTTTCGCATATTTGGCAGTTTTTCTGGAAAATGAAAAGCCATATTACGAAAGTCATTTCTTTTAGAAAAAAGGAAGAAGCACAAGTGCTAAAACAGGATATGATTGAATCACTTTTTAGCACAAAGACCACCCAATCGATAATAAAACCGATCAGGTGGAAAACAACTTAATCAATCGTTTGTGTTCTGAGTTAGAGTCACAATAGTCTGCCTTATGCATCTGAAAAGCAATATTCTCACCTCTATCTGACTACTACCGACCACGCCTTTTCAAGCAAACGATTTCGCCATAAATATTTCCTGACCACTACAATACCACAACATATCGATAAAAACCTCTTAATTTGGAGTTATGAAACGGTTTTTATCGTATTGCCTCCTATTCATTATTTGTCTTGCTACGCAACACCTGAATGGGCAGTCCATCAACCTTGGGATACCGCTTATCACCCATTTCTCAAAAATGGAATATCAGGGTGGGATCCAGAATTGGGACTTTGGACAGGATAATGAAGGAAGGTTATTTGTGGCAAATAATAATGGCCTGATGATCTTCACAGGTAATAAATGGAAGATTCTTTCCTTGCCCAACAAGACTATTCTCAGGTCAGTCCAAGTCGATAAAAAAGGGCGAATTTTTGCAGGAGGCCAAGGTATACTGGGGTATTATGAACAAACCCATATTGGGGTTTGGGAATACATGAGTCTGAACGCCTTCGTTCCCAAAACGGAGCAGAACTTTGCTGACGTGTGGGAAATTGAGCAATTTGAAAACAGCATTTTTTTCAGAACAAGTGACAGAGTATTCAGATATGCGAATGGTTCAATTTCGGTCGTATACACGGGTGGCTTGACCACCAGAATTGCAAATGTAAATGGGCAACTGTTCATGCATGCAAGAAAAGAGGGGCTTCTGAAATTTACCGAAAATCGTTTTGTTCCTGTTTCAGATCAGCCTCTGCTTCTCAATGACGACCTGACAGCGATTATACCTTATGAAAACGATGCTGCTATCATAGCATCTTTTCGAAATGGGCTTTTTCTTCTAAAAGAAGGAAAACTGACACCATATAAAAGTGACTATCAAGAATATTTTAGTGAGCATCGCTTGAATACTGCTGTAGCCCTCGACCAAGGCAGGATCGCTTTAGGAACTGCAGATATTGGTGTTATTGTTTTAGACAAAGCAGGCCGTTTTGTATTTCAACTCGATAAACAAAAAGGGCTCCAAAACAGCAGTGTTCGATCATTGTTCAAGGATGAAACGGGCAATCTCTGGGTGGGGCTAGAAAACGGGATTGATCTTATTCATACAAACTCACCTTTCACATACTTTCTTCCTGACAATGATCTGGAGAGCCCGGCATATTCTATCGCTATTTTTAAAGACAATCTGTACGTAGGTCTTTCGAGTGGTCTGTACCAAACGGCATGGAAACCTTATTATTCACCAAATGAAGGATCGAAATTCAAGCAAATTCCTGGTTCTGGAGGTCAGGTTTGGGGATTAAATATTGTAGACAACAAGCATTTATTCCTGGCTCACCATGAAGGTGTTTTTGAAGTAAAAGATAAACAGCTTAAATCACTTTCAGGGCCGGACGGAATTTGGAGTATCAATAAAATTCACGGAAGTCAGGACAGCCTCATTGCAGGATCGTATCAGGGTTTGAGTTTGTATCAAAAGCAAGGTGGGGAATGGAAGTACGTTCGCAAAATCGGCGATTTTGGCAAATCAAGCAGGTTTGTCGTCCATGAAGGGAATAACCGCCTCTGGGTTTCACATCCCTATCGTGGAGTATTTGCCATTGATAATTTCCTGGATAAAACCCCCTCTGTACAACTTTTTGAAGAAGGCAACGGGCTTCCTTCTAACAACCTCAATCATATATTCACTGTCAATAATGAGCAAATTGTAGCGGGCGAAACGGGCATTTTCAAATATCTTGCTGATGCTGACTCTTTCGTTATTCATCACGCTTACAAAGACCTTTTCGAAAAGGACGAACGCATCATCAGACTTGTCTCTACAGCGCGTGGTGATGTGTGGTTTATAACGGACCAGGCTACTGGATTTCTCAAAGTAGAGGATCAAGGTATAGAACGAAGTGTAAGAAAAATAACATTTCCAGAAGTTCATGGACAGCACGTAGCAGGCTTTGAACACATCTATCCATACGATGATCATAACGTGTTTTTCGGGGCTTCAAAAGGCGTCATCCATCTCGATGCTTCCAGGATTCTCGCTCCGGATACTGCATGGTCCGTTCTGCTGGAATCGGTAAGTATTTTACCCAAAGATAGCCTTGGCAGGCTTGCTGCAGGAGATGAGGCAGACTTTCCACGTAGTGTAACAGGTTTGCGCTTTGTTTGTGCAGCTACGGAGTTTTCAGCCCCTTCCAAAACGAAGTTTCGCTACAAAATCAAAGGCCTTGATAAAGGATGGTCTTCATGGAGTAGTCAGCCACTTAAAGAATATAACAACTTGCCTTCTGGTCATTTTAGCTTTCACTACGAGGCTATCAATATGGCTGGCGATATCAAGTCAGGAACTCCTTTCAGTTTCAGTATTGCGCCTCCGTGGTATGCTTCTCCACTCGCTTTTGGAGTATATGGTCTTCTCGTTCTGTTAGGTATCCTGGCGCTTATCCTGGTTCCGCAGCGGGCTTACAAAAAAGAGAAAGCGTACCTTCAAACGGTTCATAAGCGCAAGGAAGAGACGCATTTAAGAGAACTTGAACAGTCAGAAAGGGCGCGTGCCGAATTGGAAAATGAAAGACTGGAAGATGAGGTGCGTTTCAAAACGACGGAGCTTGCATCCACGACCATGCACCTCGTTCAAAAGAATGAGCTTTTGATCAAAATAAAAAGTGAGTTAGAGTCCCTCAAAAAGCGCACAGATGCTGCTGATATTGCAAAGGATCTAGGGAGTCTTGTTCGTCTGCTTGAACACGATATTCGTCTGGATGATGACTGGGAGCAGTTTTCGCATCATTTTGACCAAGTGCACCGCGATTTTGTAAGCAGACTTATCAAGGCTCATCCTCAACTCACACCAAATGACCATCGCCTTTGTGCCTATCTGCGGATGAACCTCTCCTCAAAAGAGATCGCTCCGCTCATGAACATCTCGGTGCGAGGAGTAGAAGTGAGTCGTTACCGGCTTCGCAAAAAACTGAACTTATCATCAGAGGTAAACCTCACTGAAATGATGATGGGTTTTTGATTCACAGAATTTTGTAGCTTTATAATTCAGTTAAACAGAATAAAAAGCTAGCGTCTGTTTCCTGGTTAGGGAAACAGCTAGCGTTTTCATGGTTAAAGGGAAGCAAGTAGTGCTCTCACTGATGGGTGGAGGTTGTGGGTAGCACAATAAGTGTAGCCTTGGGAGGGCGCACATTTACCATATGTTGATCTCACTGATCAACTATGGGACAAACTATATGCTTTTAAGTAACAATACCATTGACAATTTCTGCAAAAAAAAAAAAAAAAAGAAAGGACTATATGCTCTCAAGAAAAGTATCAAGACTACGTAAAGCACTGGGTAACAAGCAGTTAAAGCGTTTAAAGACTTTCCTTGAATGCCCCTACTTTAACACAAAACCAGATTTAACAGACCTCTCCGATGCCCTTATTGGTATCGTAAAACGTGGAAAAGACTGCACAGAGGAGGAAGCTTTTGCAGTAT
>JBGCFB010000265.1:0-10321 GCA_045106685.1 Bacteroidia bacterium
TCCAGGTTTTCTTCATCCTCGCTGTTTGATCATCGATGCTCGATCCTTGTTTTCTTAGACTAGGTGCTAAGCTGGATTTCGGATTTTGGAGTCGGCTAGCGTGTAATCCAGCTTATAGCAGTAGATCATAGGCCGAGATTACGCACATTCCATCTCCGCTACCCAGAAATCTCGGCCAGCCTGAAGGGATACTTTTTCGTTAAAATTGTATACTTTCATTAATTATATCCCCATAATTTGACTAAGGATCTTCGAATAAAAATATGTAATGATGAAGCCTATTATTTCTATTGTAATAACATTAATACTGTTTTCCAGTCAAAGTTTTTCTCAAGTTTCAGAAAAAACAGACTCTTTGATCGAAAAAAATATTATAGAAACAAAAAGGCTTATTAGGTCTATAAATCACTCTACAAATAACACTCTACAAAACATTGATTTGCTTAGAAAAAACCTTTCTGATTTCTATGAAATTAAAGCTGTTAATGATTCTCTAAAAAAGAAAATTGATTCGTTGAGTATAATAACTTCTGCCAACCAAAAGGAGCTATCGGGAATAGCTAATAAAAAGGAACCATCATGGTTTTGCAACAAACTGCTGCCACCTATTTCTGCGGGTATTCTTTCCGGCTTCATTACTATAACTATTTTTTTCTGGGGTATTAGAATCGAAAAGACGAAGGATGCTGCTCGTAGGGAGGAAGAGAAACAAAAGGAGCAGGAGCGAAGGGAAGAAGAAAAGACGAAAGATGCTGCTCGTAGGGAAGAAGAGAAACAAAAGGAGCAGAAGCGAAGGGAAGAAGAAAAGACGAAAGATGCTGCTCGTAGGGAGGAAGAAAAACAAAAGGAGCAGGAGCGAAGGGAAGAGGAAAAGACGAAAGATGCTGCTCGTAGGGAGGAATTGCAACAAAAGGAGAAGGAGCGAAGGGAAGAAGAAAGGAGCTGGAATTTGTATTATATGAAGGCTCTATTGAAGGAATTTCAAAATGATCTTAAAAAGCAGAAAAGATTTTTGAAAGAGTTTAATGATTCCGTGATAGCAGACCCATTTGAAGTACCAATAATGAAGTTTGTACCCTTAAAATACACTGAAAGAACCCAGAGCCTTCTCAATCAGGATAAATATTTTCTGAACTATGTACAACAATTTGGTCCTAGTGGTGAAACCACCAAAGAGTATAGGAACTTGGCTCACATAGTGGATGTAATGCAAAAAAGGGTTGAGAACTATATCCCCGAATTAAGTAGAGTGAATGAGTATGATAAGAATAGAAAGTATGAATACGAATCAATACATAAGGATTTGGTTTCCCAATTAAAATCAAGCTTAAAAAGTGCCGATAGTGAGCTTGTTAGAATTATTAAAAGTCACATGAGTTCTCGTACCAAAACTGTTGATGTGAAAACTGTCCACCATTCTTTTGTCGTGCCATTATACAACTCAATTAAGAAAGCTTCCTCCTATTCTGAGAGAGAGGAGGTTCTAAGTATATTGGTACAGTTAAAAGAAAAATATGAATCGATTATTTATCATAATAAAGAAAATCTAGGTCATTTTATAGATGATTTATCCACTTTTTCTGAAATGGAAGAGAATTTTTCAGTCTGCTCAAAAAGAATATTTGAGTTTCAATCAAAGGAGAATTAAAATTGTGTTTCAGCTTAGTGGCATTATTTTAGGCTAATCCTCTCTCCCGCTATTCCAGACATTCGAGCAGTGATACAGGCCTCGCGGGTAGTCCGGCATTATACAGGCTTCAGGCACAAAGCCCCAGTTTCCCCCCCGCTATGCCGGACTTCCGAGCAATGGTGTAGGCCTAGCGAGTAGTCCGGCATTATACATGCTGTAGGCGCAAGGTTCCAGTTTTTCTTCTTCCTCGCTGTTTGATCATCGATGCTCGATCCTCGTTTTTAAAAGGCGAACATCGAGCAGCAAACATCTAGCAGCGAGTTTTTCATGCTCGATGCTCGTTTGTTTAGGTCCAAGGCTTTAGGCGCGAGGTTCGAGGTTTTTTGAAGATCAAACATCGAGCACCAAAGCCCTTGCCAATTATTCCCCAAGACCACATACAACCAAAACTACATCTTATTATAAGCCGTGACAAGCTGGATATAATCAAGGTGTGGCTTGGTGTAGACTTCCTGAATCTGGAGGATTTGGGACGATTAGGCTGCATAAAGTCTCTGGCACAGTGCCTAGCTTTCAACAACACTTCATCTTGTAATAAAATATCAAAATGCGCCCAAATACCCTTTAAAGCACGATGTAGTAGTCGTGATGTAGTATTGATGTACCTGAGATGTAGTTCGAAAATAGGTTACAATATTAATAAATATGATTTTTGCTATATGAGTTGCGCGAGCCAGTATCACTGGTTAGTATTTCCACATACTC
This sequence comes from Bacteroidia bacterium, assembly GCA_045106685.1. GTDB lineage: Bacteria > Bacteroidota > Bacteroidia > J057 > J057 > JAUIGE01. The sequence goes on from JBGCFB010000265.1 coordinate 2,396, forward strand.
AACAAAAACCAAAACTTATTTTTCACATGAAAAACATTTTATTTTTTGCCTTGATGGTATTGACCATAGGGGCCTTTTCCCAAAAGTCAGCCATCGATCTTCCGATTACCTGGGACGATACTGCTAACGTCGATTATTCCGTGGACAACTTCGGTGGAGGAAGCTCCATGATCGTAGTTGATCCAGCTGATCCGACCAACCTTGTCATGGAGACCATGCGTCCTTCGACTGCGATGGCATTCGCAGGAGTATCAATGAATCCTCCAGGTGCTGGTAATGGCCTTGCAAGTGCAATTCCCTTGAGCGCAACAAATCTCAGAATGACCGTGCGCGTTTGGTCTCCAGATGCAGGGGTACCCGTCCTTTTGAAAGCAGAAAACAAAGCAATGGGAAATCTATCAGTTGAAACAACTGATACCACAACCGTAGCTGGTGGATGGGAAATGCTTGAGTTTGACTTCGCTCAGCCTCGTCCGAATGCAGCACCATTCAACGCTGCAACTACTTATGACAAGCTTTCGATATTCTTCAACTTCAACATCAACCCAATGGCAGCTGGTGATAAGACCTACTACTGGGATGATGTGATGATGGCTCCTGCTGCTCCAAAAGCTCCCATCGATCTCCCGATTACCTGGGAAGATACTGCGACTGTAGATTATGCTGTAGACGACTTTGGTGGTGGAAGCTCTGTGCTTGTGGTCGATCCAACCAATCCGAACAATCTCGTGATGGAAACTTTGCGTCCATCTACTGCGCAGTCTTTTGCAGGTGTTTCTGCGAACCCTCCAGGTGCAGGTAATGGTCTTGCAAGCGCGATTCCCTTGACGATGACCGATCTAAAAATGAATGTACGTGTATGGTCGCCCGATGCAGGTGTGCCTGTATTGCTCAAAGTAGAAGACAAGTCAAACGGTGGTGTATTTATTGAAACAACCGATACGACCACGATGGCAGGAGCCTGGGAAACCCTGGAGTTTGACTTCGCAACACCTCGCCCGAATGCGCAGGCATTTAATCCAGCGGCAACCTATGACAAAGCATCGATTTTCTTCAACTTCTTGATCAACCCTATGACAGCAGGTGACAAAACCTACTACTGGGATGATCTGATGTTTGGTGCTGCTCCAAAAGCTCCTATCGATCTGCCGATCACATGGGAAGATACAGCGACTGTTGATTATGCTGTAGACGACTTTGGTGGTGGAAGCTCCATGATCATTGTCGATCCAACTGATCCAACGAACCTCGTTATGGAGACCATGCGTCCATCTACTGCACAGTCTTTTGCAGGCGTTTCTGCGAACCCTCCAGGTGCAGGTAATGGTCTTGCAAGCGCGATTCCGTTGACAGCAACAAATCTCAAGATGACCGTGCGTGTATGGTCACCCGATGCAGGTGTGCCCGTATTGCTCAAAGTAGAAGACAAGTCAAACGGTGGTGTATTTATTGAAACGACTGATACAACCACGATGCCAGGAGCTTGGGAATTGCTGGAGTTTGACTTCGCAACACCTCGCCCGAATGCACAGGCATTTAATCCAGCGGCAACCTATGACAAAGTATCGATTTTCTTCAACTTCTTGATCAACCCTATGACAGCAGGTGATAAGACCTACTACTGGGATGATCTGATGGTTGTTGCTCCTCCAAAAGCTCCAATCGATCTGCCGATCACATGGGAAGATTCTGCAACTGTAGATTACAGCGTTGATAACTTTGGCGGTGGTAGCTCGATGATCGTAACCGATCCGGCTGACCCAACCAACACCGTTATGGAGACCATGCGTCCTTCGACTGCGATGGCATTCGCAGGAGTATCAATGAATCCTCCAGGTGCAGGTAATGGCCTTGCAAGTGTAATTCCATTGAGCGCAACAAGCCTCAAAATGACTGTACGCGTTTGGTCTCCAGACGCTGGTGTACCTGTACTCTTGAAAGCTGAAGACAAAACCAATCCTGGTATCTCAGTTGAAACAACTGATACAACCACTGTAGCCGGTGGATGGGAAATGCTCGAGTTTGACTTCGCTCAGCCGCGTCCGAATATGGCAGCGTTTAATGCAGCCAATACTTATGACAAGCTTTCGATTTTCTTCAATTTCAATATTAACCCAGCAACAGCAGGTGATAAGACTTACTACTGGGATGATGTCATGATGGCTGGCGCTACTCCAAAAGCTCCTATCGATCTAGCGATCACATGGGAAGATTCTGCGACTGTAGATTACAGCGTTGACAACTTTGGCGGTGGTAGCTCGATGATCGTAACCGATCCGACTGACCCAACCAATACCGTTATGGAGACCATGCGCCCTTCGACTGCAGCGCCTTTTGCCGGTGTGTCGATGAATCCTCCAGGTGCTGGTAATGGCCTTGCAAGTGCAATTCCATTGAGCGCAACAAGCCTCAAAATGACCGTACGCGTTTGGTCTCCAGACGCAGGTGTACCGGTACTCTTGAAAGCTGAAGACAAAACCAATCCTGGTATTTCTGTCGAAACAACCGATACCACAACCGTAGCAGGTGGATGGGAAATGCTAGAATTTGACTTCGCTCAGCCACGTCCGAATATGGCAGCGTTTAATGCCGCGAATACATATGACAAGCTCTCGATCTTCTTCAACTTTGATATCAATCCTATGATGGCAGGCGATAAGACCTACTACTGGGATGATGTGATGATGGCTGGCGCTGCTCCAAAAGCTCCTATCGATCTACCGATCACTTGGGAAGATTCTGCAACTGTAGATTACAGCGTCGACAACTTTGGCGGTGGTAGCTCGATGATCGCAACCGATCCGACTGACCCAACCAACACCGTTATGGAGACCATGCGTCCTTCGACTGCAGCGCCTTTTGCCGGTGTGTCGATGAATCCTCCAGGTGCGGGTAATGGCCTTGCAAGTGCAATTCCATTGAGCGCTACAAGCCTCAAAATGACCGTACGCGTTTGGTCTCCAGACGCTGGTGTACCTGTATTGTTGAAAGCAGAAGACAAAACAAACGCTGGTATTTCTGTAGAAACAACCGATACAACTACTGTTGCAGGTGGATGGGAAATGCTCGAGTTTGACTTCGCTCAGCCGCGTCCGAATGCTGCTCCATTTAATGCCGCGAATACGTACGATAAGTTGTCGATCTTCTTCAACTTCGATATCGACCCTATGATGGCAGGCGACAAGACCTACTACTGGGATGATGTCATGATGGCTGGCGCTACTCCAAAAGCTCCTATCGATCTGCCTATCACATGGGAAGATTCTGCTACTGTAGATTATACCGTTGACAACTTTGGTGGTGGAAGCTCGATGATCGTAACCGATCCGACTGACCCAACTAACACCGTCATGGAGACCATGCGTCCTTCGACTGCAGCTCCTTTTGCGGGTGTATCAATGAACCCGCCAGGTGCGGGTAATGGCCTTGCAAGTGCAATTCCGTTGAGCGCTACAAGCCTCAAACTGACCGTACGCGTTTGGTCTCCAGACGCAGGTGTACCTGTACTTTTGAAAGCTGAAGACAAAACCAATCCTGGTATTTCTGTTGAAACAACCGATACCACAACCGTAGCAGGTGGATGGGAAATGCTAGAATTTGACTTCACTCAGCCACGTCCGAATATGGCAGCGTTTAATGCCGCGAATACATACGATAAACTCTCGATCTTCTTCAACTTTGATATCAACCCTATGATGGCAGGCGACAAGACCTACTACTGGGATGATGTGATGATGGCTGCAGTTATAGGACCAATGAAAGACCCAATCGATCTTCCGATCACATGGGAAGATACTGCGACTGTTAATTACAGTGTAGACAACTTCGGTGGTGGTAGCTCGATGCTTGTAGTCGATCCAACTGATCCGATGAATCTTGTCATGGAGACGATGCGTCCTTCTACTGCTCAGCCTTTTGCAGGCGTATCCATGAATCCTACAGGTGCAGGCAATGGCCTTGGAAGCGCGATTCCATTTACAGCAACAGAACTCAAAATGAATGTGCGCGTTTGGTCACCAGATGCTGGTGTGCCGGTATTGCTCAAAGCTGAGGATAAAACCAATCCTGGCAAATCGGTTGAAACAACTGACACAACTACCGTAGCCGGTGGATGGGAAATCCTCGAGTTTGACTTCTCGCAGCCACGTCCAAATATGGCAGCATTTGATGCAGCGACTACCTACGACAAGCTTTCGATCTTCTTCAACTTCGATATCGATCCTATGATGGCAGGTGATAAGACCTACTACTGGGATGATGTGAAATTTGGTGGAATCATTATTGGTCTTGGTAATCCAATCGACCTTGGGTTGACACTTGCTCCAAATCCAGCTCAGAACGTATTTGTTATCAATTCTTCTTACCAAATTGAAGCTGTATCGATCTTCAGCATCAGTGGTAAAGAACTCATGAATACTGCCGCCAACGGTACAAGCCTCCGCCAAGACGTGAGCGCTTTGCCTACTGGAACATACTTCGTACGCGTAGAGACTGTCAAAGGAGCTTCAATGATGAAGTTCGTGAAGCAGTAAGTATTGCTCAATAGTAAAAATAAAGCCCTGATGGTCATATGACTATCAGGGCTTTTTTGGGGGCTTTTCTGAAGATTTAGTTTTTCTTTTTCCCGAAACTCACTACTCTCGAATGGTAAAAACACATAAGAGCAGCAAGGATCAAGTAATAGAGAATGATAAACCCCAGCCTTTAAGGCTCCCCAATCAGCCAAATCACCTCATCATCAAATCTCCTAATTACTCCATCAACTTCATCTTCCTGATCCGATCTTTTAGTTGCTCGGTGGAAAGGCGCTCGCGCGTGCGATCCACGGCGATCGGAAAGCTAAATGGCGTAAGGCGACCGGGCTCCTCGATACGGAGCGGAATGCTGCTCATACGCGTGAGCACATTATGAAGCCGAACATCATCTACCTGATAGTCAATCACTTCGGAGTAGGCTTGGCGCAGGAGGAGATTATGTGGATCGTATTCTTTGAAGACTTTGAACAACAGGCCGGAAGTCGCCTGAAGGTGTTTACCTGAATTATGCTTTCCTGGATAGCCGCGAAACATCAGACCGCCGATATGCGAAATTTCGTAGAATTTCTTCTGCGCCATCATGGTCTCGTTGACGCTTCGTTCGAGGTCAGCTGCGAGGTTTTTTGGATCAAAAAGGCCTTCCATAATCGCGTCCTCCAAGGGCAAGGGCTGATCGCATAGCAACTCAAAGCCATAATCATTCATCGCAATGGAAAAGCTCAAAGGCATCATCCGCGCGATGCGATACGCAAAAAGTGCGCCCAGCATTTCGTGAATAATGCGCCCCTCAAAAGGGTAGAAAAAGAGATGGTGACCTTCCTTACTTTGCATGCGCTCGATAAGAAAAAAGTCGTGACGCGGAACCGCCGACAGGCGATTCTGCAAGTCCAGCAAAGGCTGCAAATGCACGATCTCATCCGAGCTAGCATTATCATCGGCGTAGCGATCCAATTCGTCGCGAAGCAGCTGCGACATCTGTGAGGAAAGCGGCATGCGTGAGCCTTGCCAGGAAGGCGTTTTGCCCGTTTTCTTTTTGCTTCGCTTCACCAAAACCTCATTGCCGCGAATGCGGATCAGCTCCAGCGGCCTGCCACCAAACCAAAAGGTATCACCTGGATTGATGGTCGCCATAAAGGTTTCCTCTACGGTGCCGAGTCGCTTACCTCGCATAAATTTCACCATAAGCTGCTGGCTGCTTACGATCGTGCCCATGCTCAGGCGATGGCGCATCGCAATTTTGCGGCTATTGACCTTATATTTTCCGTCTTCCTCGATTTCTACTTTTTTATACTCATCATAGGCTTCCAGCGAGTCCCCACCTGTCGTAATAAATTGCAGAAGCCAGGCAAATTCTTCGTCGCTAAGATATTGATAGGCAAAGGTTTGGCGTAAAAGGGGCAGTAATTTTTCAGGATAAAAGCCCTCCCCTACCGCAAGCGTTACGAGAAACTGTGCCAACACATCAAAAGCCTGCACGATGGGCTTGCGCTCCTCGATAATACCCGTTCCTACGGCTCTGCGCAAAGCCGCCGCCTCTACCAACTCCAGGGTGTTCGTCGGCACAAAGAATATGCGGCTCAAGGCTCCAGGCTGGTGGCCTGCACGACCGGCGCGTTGAAGAAAACGAGCGACTCCTTTTGGTCCGCCTACCTGAATCACTGTTTCCACTGGCCGAAAATCTACGCCCAAATCAAGGCTGGACGTACAGACGACAACTTTCAGTTTTTCAGCATGCAGCGCATCCTCCACCCATGCTCGTACTTCGCTACTGAGTGAGCCATGATGCAAAGCCATAATACCCGCATAGTCGGGCCGTTCCGCCAGCAGTGCCTGATACCAAAGTTCGGCCTGGGCGCGTGTATTGGTAAAAAGGAGCGAGGTTGTGCTTTGATCAATAATCGGCGTCACCTGTGAAAGCATTTTAACGCCCAGGTGTCCTGCCCAAGGGAAGGTTTCGATTTCTTCCGGGAGCACAGAAGTAACCTGAATTTCTTTTTCCAGCTCAGCTTTTACGATACATTTTTTTCCTGCAAAACCTTCTCCCAACAAAATATCGCGTGCCTCTTCCATGTTGGAAATCGTAGCCGAAATGCCCCAGCTACGCATATTAGGAACGATACTCCGCAAATAGGCTGCTGCAAGTTCAAGTTGAACGCCGCGCTTGGAGCCGAGCAGTTCGTGCCATTCGTCGACGACCATCACTTGAACCTTGCGGAACCAGCGACGGTGATCTTTATTGGCAATAAGGACGTGCAAACTTTCCGGTGTCGTAATAAGACATTCCGGCATTTTGCGCTTTTGCTTTGCTTTGAGGCTGGCGGAAGTATCGCCTGTGCGCATCTCGACTCGCCAGGGCAAGTCCAGTTCGATGCAGGCCTCCGTCATGGCCTTTTGGGCGTCTTTGGCGAGAGCGCGCAACGGCGTGATCCAGAGGACCTGAAGGCCTTGGCCTTCTTCGTTTCGCTTGTCAGGATTCTTTTCGATCCAGTCGATCAGAACGGGGAGCCACATTGCCAGCGTCTTACCGCTGCCTGTGGGCGCATTCAAAATCCCGGAATATCCATCGACATATCGCTCAAGCATCACCTTTTGAAAAGGAAATGGCTCCCAGCCGCGACCATCGTAGAAATCCTTTAGGAGTGTATCGTGCATAGTAACATGAGTAGAAAGTGCATAGTGAAAAGTTGAAAGTGGAAAATTTTTCTACTTTCTATTATGCACTTTAAACTATGAACTCTTGCCACTACTTCTTATAAAAATTGTCCATATAGCCCTGGAGGTCGGAGCTTTCTTTATAGACGCCTAAGTCAATAAAATTGAGAATAGGTAGCATGTTTTTGGCATTTTGGTAACCAGCAAGTGGGGTTATCATTTTGAGTTCGTTGTCAAAAAATACGGTTTGCGGATAGCTCATTTTACCATTGAGCATGGCGACGGCTAGTTCGTGAACGCCGCGACGGCCCTGGTCAGCGCGAAATTTGTAGGTGCGACCTCCGAGTACTACATCCTCTTTTTGCTCTGCATCAAACTTGACCGCATAGAAATGCTCGTTGATGTACTCCACAATCGCCGAATCCTCATAGGTGTCTTTATCCATCTTTTTGCACCAGCCACACCAATCTGTATACACATCGACAAGCACCGGACGAGGTTTTGTCATAATAAGCTCTTCCACTTTTTCCATGGAAACCCAGTTGATATGGGTTGCTTCGCTATCACCTTCATCAGTAATTACTGGCTTTGGGATAAACGCTACGGCTATGGCTACAAATGCGAGGATTATTCCGATCGGGGCTATTTTGTTCATCTTGTTTTATTCTTTAGAGCAAATTACGGTAAAATGTCTCGATTGTTGAAGAGCGGCAAGGAAGACGGACTGAGTACATGAGTG